>CAYHSR010000022.1:0-8708 GCA_964359335.1 uncultured Gammaproteobacteria bacterium
CGAACTTTTCTCTTGAATTTAATTACTGTCACCTTGCGCGCTCTGCCTTGTTTTTCAACAGTAACCTCAACGGTTTCGCCGTCTAAATAAGGAGTGCCGATTTTGACATCGCTGCCATCTGCTTTTTCGGCTTTTAATAAAACCTTGTCAAAAATATAGGAATCTCCGACTTGGGCTGGTAATTTTTCTAATTTTAGAGTTTGTCCTGGCTGGATTAAATACTGTTTTCCGCCGGTTTCAATGACTGCAATCATACGATTAGGTAAATAGTTAGATAGTTTAATGGCTATAATAGACCGAATTATATAATATATTGTCAAAAAAGTCAATAGTATGTAGAAATACTTTAATCTTCAATTAAACTTATAATATCACCTATTTTAACATTGTTGTTCGTGGTAAATCCGGCAGGAACTTCCAATGCCATATTTGCCGGATAAAGAGGAATTAATTTTGTCAATTCTATATCAATTTTATTCGATTCCGGTTGGGCGTTATAGGTGATGTCAACAGTTTTGTTATCTTTAATCCAAATTATATCCAAGGCAAAATTCATATCGCGCATAACAAAAATATGGCGAGCCGAAGTATCAAATTTAAATAACATACCATCGTATTTTCCCAAATCCTTACGATGACTCAATCCTCTGAACCGTCGACTTGGCGTATCAGCCGTCAAAACTGTGAATATTTTATTATTAATTAATATTTTTGTCTTTGGATAATAATAAGAATAGCCCCTAATTGCGATGGCAACCATAATAACAATTAAAATCAGCCATTTGTGGCGGGATTTGAAGGACATAATTTCTTTTCCAATATAATAAACAATACAATCAATATTAACAAAGTAATCATTTTATATAATGAAGGTAAAATCAGAGTGGTAACGCCAAATAAAAAAGCCACGAGATATAAAAATAATACTGATTGTCGTTGCGTGAAACCTCTATCAACCAAACGAAAATGCAAATGCCGGCGATCGCCTTTAAAAATCGGCTGACCGGCTTTGAATCGTTGCCAAATGACCAAAATTAAATCCATGATTGGTACGGCCATAACCAATAAAGCTGTCGCGATTTTTCCGCCGGCGATGATCGCCAATACTCCCAAAATAAATCCCAAAAATAATCCGCCGCTTTCACCGAGAAATATTTTGGCTGGAAAAAAATTAAAGATTAAAAAACCCACACAAACACCGGCCAAGATCAAAGCGATTAAACGAACGTCCGGTTGAAAAAATTTGGTCGTGCTGGTTAGAAAAAAAATCATCATCGCCCCAATCGCCACGACGCCGGTGGACAACCCATCCAGACCATCTAAAATTTTAGTAGTATGAGTCATGCCCATTAACCAAAAAAATACCAACAGATCAGCCGCAACCAAAAAATTTCCCAAACCGCTAAAATTAATTTGCCAAAAATCCAGACCGATTATTCCGCCAAGCGGATTCGTGATACTAATCAGACCTACCCCGCCCATCATTACCAATATGACAGCTAACGAAGAAACAATCAGACGAAGTAACGGACTGATTGATTTGATATCGTCAAATATACCAAATAATATAAGCAATAAACTGCCAACCAAAGCCCAGAGCAATTGTGTCGGCTGAATATTTTTAGCAATCAGATCGGTAAAAAAGAATGAATAACCAACCACCAACCAAAAACTCAAAAAAATCGCCACACCACCTAAAAGTGGCACCTTCCGCCGATGCTTTTTTCTATCGCCATCAGGAATATCAATAATATTATATTTAGAAGCTATTTTACTAACTATAACAGTAAAAATAATCGAAACAACGAGAGATAAAAAAAAATAAAATATCATAGAAGATATTGCTTATTCCACTCTGACTTCCCCACCATTGCCGATAACAATTGTATCCTTGCGTCTTAATTTGCCGGCTAACAACAATTCAGCCAATTTGTTTTCCACCCGATCTTGAATCGCGCGACGCATCGGCCGAGCGCCGAACTCGGGATCAAAACCAACATCAGCTAAAAATTCCAAAGCGGATTCTTCCACTTTAAATAATATACCTTTGGTTTCCAGTTCTTTGCCAATTCGATTTAACATCAATTGAGAAATTTTCTTAATCTCCGCGCGTTCCAATGCTCTAAACAAAATAATTCCATCAAATCGGTTCAAGAATTCCGGACGAAAATATTGACGCAGTTCGCCGTGCATTAATTTTTCTTTAATCACTTCAAATGATGTCCCGGCTCTTATTTGATCTTGCACATAAGCCGTACCTGCATTGGAAGTGGCAATCAAAATTACGCTGGTAAAATCAACCACTCGACCGGTGCTATCAGTCAATCGGCCATCATCCATCACTTGTAAAAATAAATTTAAAATATCCGGTTCCGCTTTTTCCAATTCATCCAATAAAACCAAACAAAAAGGATTTTGTCGAACGGCCTCAGTTAAGATTCCACTGCCTTTTTGTCCAGGACTGCCAATCAAACGATAAATTCCGCTTTTATCTTGATATTCACTCATATCTAAACGCACCATACGATTTTCACCGCCAAAATAAATTTCCGCGATTGTCTTAGCCAACTCGGTCTTACCGACTCCGGTCGGACCCAAAAATAGAAAATTGGCGATAGGACGATTCTGGGAACGAATTTCCACCCTGGCCCGACGCAAAGCGTTAGCGATTGATTCCACCGCCTCATGTTGGCCAATTACTCGCTTATGCATTTCTTGCTCTAAACGGATTAATTTATCCGACTCATCACTGGAAATGGTAGTGACTGGAATTTTGGTCTTATTAGCGATAATAACAGCCGCATCTTCAGCGGTCACAATGGAATTAGATCCACGTTTATTTCTGGTATAACTGGCGGATTCAGTCATTATTTCCAAAGCATTGCCTGGCAAATATGTTTCATGTAAAAAACGTTTGGATAATTCCACGGCTTTTTCAATGGAGCTATAAGCGAAAAAAATATGATGTTTATACTCTAACCCGCCGGCGCGCGATTCTAAAACTTGAATGGATTGATTGACATCCATTTCAGAAATTTCCACTTTGGCAAAAACATTGCCAATGGAAGAATTGACAATCAGTTGAGCGTAAAATTCCGGCGTAGTATCGGCAATGGTTAAAATATGCCCGCCGTTTAAATATTCTGACAAAGTATCGGCTACATCCAGACTGCCTTTGCCAGAACCGGCCGTTACGCCAATCAGTTCATGTAAATTATGAATGTATAAAATAATATTGCCGGCCCGAGAAATTTCCGACATCATTCTTTGTAATCGTTCCACCGATCCGGCCGGAGTAGTACCGGCTAACAATGAAGAAATATTCAGACGCACCAGACGTTTGTCTTTAAGACGCGCGGGTACATCGTCTTCCACCATCCGTTGCGCCAAGCCATCAATAATGGTTCGCTTGCCAATTCCATGATCGCCAACTAACAAAATATTTTGTCGTCCACCTTCCACTATTCTAAAAATATCCTCTACTTCTTTTTCGCGAGCGATACAGACCTGCAAATGACCGTATTGAGCCATAACTGTCAAATCATCACTAAAACGGTTTAAATAGGGCGTAGCGACAGCGGTCATAGCCTTATCCATACCATATTTAGAACGACGCGAAGCCGCTTTGCGAAATTTAACATATCGATGATACAAACGTTCGCGAATTCTAGCCCACTCCACCACGTTAGCCAACTTGGCCTTATCAATTCCCAAATCAAATAAAATTCCTTGAATATCCTCGGATTCAGCCACGGCAACTATCAATAATTCTGTTACACTGACATATTCTAGGTGAGCGTTATAAGCCGATTCATAAGCCAAAAAAAGCGTCTGGATAAAATCGTCGCTGATTTGAGGTGAAATATGTTTAGCGACTGATTTAATTTTCTCGGAATTAAAAAGCGGTATTAATTTATTCTGAATAGTTTGGGCGGAAATTCCCAACCGAATAAAAATATTACTAATGCGATTGAAATTTAACAGTGTAGCAAATAAATGAATCGGCAATAAAATTGAATGATTGGTTGAATCCGCCAAACGATAGGAATCTCCGATCGCCATGTTAGCTTCGGTCGTATACGATTTGGCGATATTTTTTTTATTTTTTCTGGATATTTTTTTTACCATCGCCCAACTATCAACCGTATAATCGGCCCCTTGTTGATTGTTGGCAACAAAATTATATTCATAATGTTCCACCTCGCCTAAAAATTCTCGTTGTCGGACAGAGCGATACCAGAGATAAGTAAAATTGATTACCGCTAACCAGAAAATAGCTAATGTTAGCGGACTAAAAGATAAAAATATACTGAGCGGCGAACTGCTAAACGAACTGATATATTTTAAGGCGCCTTCTTTGTATGCCAAAAAGATAAATAACGCGGTCATTCCCAAACCAAAAGTAAAAGCGGTAATTGCTCTAATTTTTTCCAATATCCGGCGTCCTTTTTCTAAGGCCAAAAAATCGCGGGTTAAAGGATATTGCCAATATAACCATTTGGATCGTAAATAATGTCCCATTGGCATCGCTTGGCAATCCGAACAATTCCGCCATTGGTTATGTCCTGTTCCGTGGCATTTTGGACAAATTAGAATATTAAGTTTTTCCGGTTTGGAGAACATACACAAAACTCCACACCATAATTACTGGTATGGCTAACCACAGTAAAAATAAAATAATACAAAAAATTGACCAAACCAATAAGACAAAGCCACGACCAAAAACGTTAACTAAACGCATAAAAAAACTGATTATCCGTCCTTGCCAATCGTATTGGCCATACATCGGAGTAAACAAATTGGCAAGCCAAAGACTAGGACCCAACGCGACGTTGCCACTTTTGAGACAATTAAAAGACCAACGCATCGCGTGTCCGGCGCCGCGAGTATACCACCAAATCGGAAAGTATGCTAAATCAAATATGGCTTCTAATAATAAACGTTGAAAGATGAGAGCAAACATCTAATTAAACTGTTTAGATTACTAAATTACTAAATTGCTAAATTGTTGACACGTTATATAACAATTTAACAGTTTGTCAATTTAACAACGTAATTATTATACCACAAATTTTCATAAACAAAAAATCCCGAAATGAATCAGGATGACATGTATTTAAACATTTTACTTCTTTCTCGCCCTCTTAACAGTATATTCAATTATTTTTCCTGCAATATCTCGGCCAGTGGCTTGTGTAATACCTTCCAACCCCGGGTTGGAATTAACTTCCAAAACCTTTGGCCCGGATTTGGTGCGCAAAATATCCACACCGGCAATATTCAAACCGCAAGCTCGAACCGCCGCAAAGGCCGTATCCTTTTCTTTGCGGCTAAGTTCCGCTACTCGTACTCGGCCGCCTAGATGAAAGTTGGATCTAAATTCGCCTTTTTTGGCGGCAATTCTCTCCATTGCTCCGACAATTTTTTTACCAACGACAAAGACTCTAATATCTTTACCTTTGGCTTCTTTAATATATTCTTGGATAATAATCGGCCCGCCGTTCGATCCGCTGGTAAACATATCAATCACCGATCTTAAACCTCGCTTGCTTTCCACAATCGCCACACCGGAACCATGCGATCCGACTACGGCTTTTATAATACATGGAAACGAACCAATGTCTTTGATGACATCATCAATAAAATCCGCGTTAGCCACCACATAGGTCTTGGGAACCGGCACGCCATATTTATTTAAAATCTGCATGGTGCGAAATTTATCTTTAGCCCGCAAAACAGCAAAACCACGATTGATTACTTTAACACCGGCCAATTCAAATTGTTTAATTAGAGCGCAACGAAATTCCAAATTAGTACTCAAAAAATTCGGCCTGACCAATAATACGTCAATTTTTTCTTTTTTATTATTAATTAAAACTTGCGGTTTATCGCCTAAAACCAATTGACAATCGCGGGCAAAAATAATTTTTATACTATGCCCAAGTTTAACAGCTGACGCGGATAATAAATCCAAGTCAATTTTGGTTACGTCTGTTAAATGATTGGGATGAGTAAAAACTAAAACGTGGATATTCATAAAAAAACTTTTTTTAACGCGTTAGCGATGATTTCTACCGTAAAATTTATTGACTCGTTGTCTTTCCGCAAAGCCCGGCTGATTTCCAATTGCAAAGCATAATCATTTCGGCCGTCATGTTTATGAAATTGCACTCCGCTTTGTCGACTCCAACCAGGATGAATTCTGCCAGTAGTTACTACCACTGGTTCGTTATGTAAATTATTTTCTTCTAAATTTTTCTTAAGCCGTTTCAGATAACCAATCTTTAAAGTTATTTTGCCGGAACTTGGACCGGATTTTTTATTTTTTTTCGCTCCCAATAATAAATTACTGTTAAAGAAATTTTTGACGCCGCAACCAACATCAATTAAATTCTTTTCTTCCGCTAACCCGTGGATATAAATTGCCACCGCTTTTTTGCCTTTAACCTCTTTAACCCAGTTACAGTATTTTTCAATATCGCTAAAAAAAGTCCGCATGGGGGGTTTTTTCCTCCCCCAAAAATACCTACGGCTGATTATTCCCCAACGCAATTTATTAAAATCTTCTACTCGTTCCGGATGTCGCTTGGCCAGTCGATTCGTTGATTTAAAATAAACATTGTTTAGAACTAAAAAACCGGACAATTTTTTGGCTAATCGGGAAGCGATAATTCCGGTTTTTAAATCATCTTTAGCTCCGTGCGGAGCAATTATTATAAATCTGTTATTGCCATCTCTTTTGCGACCATAGCTAGTTTTGATACTCATATTTTTAAGCCGATATTTTAGTATAAAAAAAATAAAAAGTCAACACAACTATGTTTGTCATTCCCTCCGCCAGAGGCGGATTCGCGGAAATGACAAAATATCGACGCTTACCATTGATTCAATGCCGCCATTGTTCCAGATCCAACAAAGCCTGGGTATGGCGATAAATTTTTGGCTTTTTGAAATTTGACGACGGCTTCTTTGGTGATCGATCCAAAATAACCGGTTATTTCAGAATAAGAATAATAACCCAAAAATTTTAATTTCAGCTGTAATTGTTTTACTTCCTCGCCATTAGAGCCAACAGATAAATATTTAGTGAAAGTGTATTTTTTTGACTGCGAATTTGAGATGACGGCCGGTTGAATCTTGTTTTGTATTGGTCCGGCAATATCTCCGCTTAAAGTAAATTGTGTCAAAAATTCCGGCTGCACAGCCATAATCATATCATTATTCCAATTATTAGCGCTCAGAGCCGTTGGACTGGTCACATAATGAACGGCATTTTCGGTAATATTTAAATAGTAAATTTTTTGCCCGCTCACTGGCTTGACTAATCGCGGATAAGTAAAAATAACGGTTGGCGTATTGCCTTTGGCTAAACCGGTAGAATGATTGAAGTCGCTTAGGGTCTTTAAAAATAGATCATAATCATAACGATGATTAGCGCCGGCCTTAGTGTCGCCCGGATCATTGGTAGTGAATTCTTTTTTATCATCATCATAACCAATTAAAACCATCATATGGTAGGCCGAGCCATAAGGCAAAAATGGTATATTAGAATTTTTTAAATCAAAACCATAATGAAAAGTTATTACAGGTCTTTTCTGCTGTAGTTCCTTTTTAATATCATCTAAGGTCGGATTGGTCTTACGCACCGCCCAATAGGAAGTAAAGTTATTGATTAAATAGACGGAACGGATTGAATCAGCATCAGCGTTAGAACCGTAAATCTGATTTTGCTTATTAAACAAATTCCACATAAAATCCTTAGATGTCTGCAAACTATAATCGTGATTGCCTAGATAATAATATTCCACCATAGTCATACTGGCTTCTTCGCAAGCGTTTTTCCAAGGACCTGTCCAATTTCCATCCGGCGCTTCTGACACATAAGGCACGGCTAATCGCACTGACTTAAGCGGTTCTTGGTTAGTTTTAGTTGGTGAATAACCAAAATAGACCTCATGTCCGTCAAAATAGCTATCGCCATCCGTATCTTTACTGGTAGTAGAGGTTTTTAAAAAATTGGCTTCTTCATAATCCGTTAACCCGTCTTGATCAGTATCGGTTTCAATTTTAGCAAAAGCCGATAAATTCAAATTTAAGGTGAGCAAAAGGAATATAACTAAAATGTATTTTTTAATTTTCATAGTTATAAAATTATACCAAAAAAATAACAAATATTCAAATCTGCTATTTAAAATATATAGATTCTTTCAAAACATCAACAAATTCTATTAATTGTAGGACGTTTTTATTTTTTTGTCTCTCTGCCATCTTTTTATCGCGAGCCGAATCAGTCTGTCAATCAGCCGCGAATAGTTGACCCCGGTCACGACCCATAACTTCGGATACATACTGATGGCAGTAAAACCAGGAATGGTATTTAATTCACTAACAACAAACTTATTTTCCTTTGTTAAAAATCCGTCAACGCGAGCCATCCCCTCGCAACCTAGCGCTTGATAGGCCTTAATTGTTGTTTGTCTGATCATATTCAGAGTGAATACAACTAGTATTGCGACATATCTCAGGTCTATCTTCATAATCCATGCACTGCCCAGTAGCTTTATCTAATTTTTTACAGTCAAATGTTTTGAGTCTTTCGGTATCAATATGACTAAGTGGTGCAAGTAGTTCTTTTATTTGAATCCAAATTTTCGCGGGTCGGACGGGACTCGAACCCGCAACTTCTGCCGTGACAGGGCAGTGCTCTA
>CAYHSR010000023.1:0-8443 GCA_964359335.1 uncultured Gammaproteobacteria bacterium
ATATAAGCAGTGGCTTTTCCTTTGCCTATTGCTTTAATCATTTTGATTTTCTTTAACTTTTGCAATTGCAACTGCGCGCTGCGGCGCGGACAGGATAAAATCTCCTCTGCGTCTTTTACCGTAATACGGCTAACTTGATCTAAAAAATCAATAATTTTTAATTGTTCAGGGGTAAGATAAATTTGTGATTTTATTGTTCCGTCAATTTTACGGATGGATAATGGCAGGATTTTGTTTTTAATATCGTCAATTTCATCTTTAAATCCTTTTATAAAATATTCCAACCAAGAAGTAATGTCCGCGCGCCGCTCATCATAAGTTTTACCCAAATTAATGGCTTTATAATACGATGGTCGGTTAGTATTATAATAATCTTCCAAGGCGAACAAACGGCGAAAATCATATCCTCGTTGGTAAAGTAATAAAGTAGCTAAAGCGCGGGCGGTGCGGCCATTGCCATCGTTAAAAGGGTGGATAGCCGCGATTTCCATATGCGCCACTGCCGCGACAACTACCGGGTTTATCTCTTTTTTTTCACTTTCTTTAAGCCAAGCAATAAATTCAGTTACAAGTTGCGGCACGCGTTTGGCTTCTGGACCAGCGTATAAAGTCTCTTGCGGTAATCCAAAGCGTCTGCGCACCACATAAATTGGTCCTGGCCGGTAATACCCGCAATATTTAGAATCCAAAGTTTTATTGGCTACCAATTTATGAATTTTCAAAATTATTTTTTCAGTAATTGGCTGTTTTTCGTTAACTATTTTTTCAATAAATTTTAGGGCGTTAAGATAATTTTTTACTTCATAGATATCCCTGTCTGGCGCGTCTACTTTTTTCTTAGCGTAAAGCGCCTCTACTTGCACCATGTTTAATTTATTGCCTTCTATTTCCGTGGAATGGTGAGTCATGCGAATAATGGCTTGCCGGCGCAGTTTTATTTCTTGTTGTGGCAAAATTTTAGCGCGGTCAATCACACCCTTGGCTTCGGCGATCGCGATTAAATTAGCTAAAATACTGTTGGTAAGCTGAAACTTGGGATTAAACATAGTATAAATATATGGTTTTAAATTATACTAACATTATATCACAAAATTGTGATTCGCGCAAGATTCGCGCAAATTATTATGAAAATGTTACTAATTATCACCCTCGTCTAATAATTCTCGTTGCCATCATGGCGGCTTTTTTTATTAAACCAAAGGCAAAAGCTCCACGCGCCCGAGCAATAAATCCAAAAATTATTGCGCCGAGCCCTCCGATAGTAGTGGTGAGATATTTGCTCGTGGTTTCTTTGGAAGTATTTGAATCTGATTTTAAAACTAAATTTTGTTGTAATAAATATTGCGAATTATTCAGTAACTTAATATCACTTTGTGAACGCGGCCACAATTGCCAGCCGTCTGTTCCCTCTGCCAATATGCCAACCACCGCCACACTCTCGCCTTCTTTAAAAAGTTTTTTATCTATGCCCGTTCCACTCTTAAAATAAACCGGCATTTCATTATCACCATCATCAACATACATAAAACTACCTTTTATCTCGGTAATCAGCCCACTTATTTTAACCAATCCACCCAAATTATTTTCACCCAACTCGCTAATCGTACTGGATGTAATATTTAAAAACTGTTGCGTAGCCAAAATATCCACATCTGTTTTATTGATCGTTTTAACGCGGTTAATTCCATAAGCATTGGAAATTTCTCCGATCACTTCCACCTTATCGCCCAGCGCCAGATGAATAAATTCTTTTTTATAATTATAAATCTGAACGCCATTTCGGCCATCGGTAATATAAAAATACTGGCTGCCAAATACATTGGGCAACGCGCTGACAATCCCGCTTACTTTAACTAACTCGCCTTTCTCTGCTTCGCGCGCCTGCCCCAAAGTTAAACTAAAAACTATTTTGCTATTTTTTGTTGGATTACTATCCACCTTTTTATTTTCAACTGATTTGCTATTTACTATTTTACTATTTAGTTTTTCACTCTCATCCACGCTCTCATCAATAAGATCAACTAAACTTCCACCTATTCCCAAAACTGGATCTAATTCCTCCCATTTCCATTCCTCGCCATATCGCCGATAAACCATTCCTTCTTCAGCTTTGTTATAACCGACCTTGTCAATTAATTTCCCATTATGATCAATTAGGCTCACCACTTCGACCGTAGTATTATTTAATGCAATCGTCGTACTGGCGCGTTTGTAAATAATTGCTTGCCCGGAATTAATAATACCGGATAATTTATAACTCTTAGCCAGATCCGCTAATTTCCAACCAAATAAATTAATGACATCACCGGATAAATTTGTCACTCTAATATACTCATCCAATGTATCAGGACCGATTGGATTGGGATATATTTCGGATAAAATGACATTGCCGATTGTTTGCGGTGTCGGCGGTGTGTAAGTTGATGAAGGTGTGATAGAGGTGGAAGTAGTCGAAGACGTAGTTTTGGATTGTTCCATTGTTTCATTGTTCAATTGTTTGTGCGCTGATCCGCCTCCTCCGCTGGCTTGTGGCGCCAATGCCACGATCACATTGGTCGTTTGTTTGGTAACCTGCGTGGTAATCGCCCAATCATTATTACTATCAGTATCAACGCCATCTATTTTCCTGGCCAATGATTGACCTTTGGACGGACTTTTCAAATCAGTTCCATAAATTATTTTATCCGCTTCGCCATCATCAGTGTCTAACAAAATTATACTATCGCCATCATTATTCAAATAACTTTTACTATTCAAATCAATTATTAACCAATCCTTTCCCAAAATTGTGCCGGTAGTAACTTTACAACTCGTTTCTTTATTGTCGCAAATACTTCCACCAGCTAAATTAAAACTACTTGTGGAATTATTAAATAACTCAACCCACTCGTTGCCAGATTCCGGGTCCGAGACAAATTCGTTGATTTTGATGTCCTTCCATTTCTCTATTGTCCCAGCGCTAAATTGCTGAGTGGATGATGTGATAGGAGTTGAAGATGTAAAACTACTGTTATTAGATGAAGAAGTTGAGGTGATAGTAGTGGTCGTAATCGTTGAGGATGTTATATTGTTGGTACTGGTGGGAGTTGTGGTCGCCATTATTGGCGATGTGGTAACTGACGACGTCGATATCGGCCGCGCCTGACTTAAACTATTCCGCGGATCGGGAGTTATCTCTAAAAAATCTGTGTTATTATTACCAGTGTCTTGACCATTGCCACTATCATCGTTTGGCCGGCGACACATACTCTTATCGTCTGTGATTTTATTAATCGCTTGACCAACCAATGAAGAATAATTGGACGATGATACTGTACCCCAAAACAACCAATCAACTAAATTTTTCTGTGAATCAAATAATAGAACCGCGTTATTGGTGTCAGCCAAACTACCGGATTTGTAAGATTTATCCGACGCGACGCCAGCAATTGGTTGATAATCATGATGGCTAATTAAAAAATAACCAAAAGGGTTGATGGTGCTAGTCGCGGTAAATGAAGAAAACAAACTTGACTCAGTTCCGGTATTTGTCAATTTTCTCAAACCCCAATCTTGTAGATTGATAGTCGTACTGCCGCTATTATATAATTCAACATATTCATTAGTAGTAGAATTCAATCCGGTCAACACCTCGCTGATTAAGATCTTCCCCCAAACAATTTCACTGAAAATAAAAAATCCGCCAACAAAAAAACCGGCAATAATTACCGTTTTTATAATCTTCCCAAACATACTCCTCTCCATTTTCTCCCCTCTTAAAAAATAAAGAGAGAAATTAGTAAATTATAAAAATATTATAACAGAAAAAAATCAAAGCGCAAAATTTATTTTTCTTTTTTCGCTCGTCTCACCATAAACGCCACATTCTCATTGGAATTTATATAATTGATTTTAATTTTCGGATATTTATCCTGCCAAACCCGAAAAACTTCGTCGCCAAAACTCTGTCCAACCGTCTCCATACTCTTAAAATCCAAAACAATCTCTTTAAATTTATCCAAACCAAACATAATTCTCCGCGCTTCCGAACGCGAAATCAGTCCTTGATTATTTTTATACAGACGAATTAAAATTTTTGTCTTGTTAAATTCGAACTCCTCGTTGGAAAACTCATTAAAAATTTTTTTGGCCGATGTTTTGCTGTTTTTGGCAAGAGAGAAAAAAATTTTTGTTCCCGGAAACTCTTGAATATCATCAATAAAAACATCATCTAATGACTTAATAAACCGCAAACGTTTCCGACCACTGATAATGGTAAATACATCAGCCAATTTGGAAGTAAAAAATATCCCCTGACCGGTATGTCGTTTGGGATCAACGGTTTGTTTGCCTTTTAGCAAGTGTTCAATGGCTGTCAAATCATCTGGTAAATTAAATTCTTTTTTAACACTATTAAAAACACCTACGCCATAATCAATAATCCAAAAATTTATATTATCTGATTTATTTTTCACCTTAACCATTATATCCTTTGAATGCGAGTGTTCAATGGCATTATTTAACATTTCCAGAAAAGCGAAATCAACAATATCAATGACATTTTTAGATATATTAAAAAATATACCGGATTGTTTTCTAATGTCAGTCAAAACAATATCTTCACGCAAATTTTGATTCTTAAAACTTTGATCGAAGTCAATAATTTTCTTCTTGGCGTTCTTTAAAATACTATTATCGGACAAAATATATCTGGCTCCCTTTGTCCTACCTAAAGCAAATATCGCGCCTTCGTTTATCAGTTCTTGAAAAAACCGATTGATATAGGCGCGAGAAAATTTCGTTTGTTTTATTATATCTTTTGCTCTAATCTCATCTTTTTGTCTAATTTGCTCTAATATTAGCTTTTTTATATCCATATTGGTTGACAATTAGTTTACAATTAAATTATAGCATATGACATACTATTTGTCAACCGATTGTAAACAAAAAATGACAATTTATTTCGCAAACCGGCGAACCTGTGCAAACAACACTTATCGCCTAATCCGCTCATCACTTATTCTGCTTTATTTAATTTCCCCCCACCTATCCCCCCAACTCACATCCACCTTAATCGGCACATTCAACTTAACCGCCCCTTCCATAACTTTTTTAACCATCTCGCTCACTTCTTTTTCCAAACCTTTCTTCACCTCCAGCACCAACTCATCATGCACTTGCAAAGTAATTTTCACCTTGCTGTTTTTATGTTTTAATGTTTTAATGTTTTCATAAACAGAGATCATCGCCAGCTTCATAATATCCGCGGCCGTGCCTTGAATCGGATGATTGATGGCCATCCGTTCCGCCCCGCTTCGAACTTGAAAATTCGGCGAATGTAATTCAGGTAAATAACGCCGACGGCCGAACAGGGTTTCACAGTAACCTTCTTTTTTAGTAAACTCTAAAATTTGATCCAGATATTTTCTAACATCGCTAAACTGCCCAAAATATTTTTTTATAAAATCTTTGGCCTCCCAAACTTGCATTCCAGTCCTACCGCTTAAACCATAGGATCCCATGCCATACAAAACCCCAAAATTAACAGCCTTGGCCGCGCTCCGCATTTCTTTTGTTACTTTTTCTAATGGTATATCATTAATAAATGCGGCAGTGGCCTTATGAATATCTAAATCTTGATTAAAAATCTCCATCATTTTTTTATCCTTGGCCAAACTGGCTATAATACGCAATTCAATTTGCGAATAATCCGCAACCACTAAACTATTTTCTTTTTCCGCAACAAAGGCCTTACGAATTTCCCTTCCTAACCCTGTCCGAATTGGGATATTTTGTAAATTCGGATCTGAACTTGACAGACGGCCGGTGGCGGTTACCGCTTGATTAAAAGTTGTATGAATCCGATTGGTTTTTTTATTTATCAAAGTCGGTAAAACATCAATATAAGTATTGCGCAGTTTTTCTAATTCCCGATAATTTTCTATTTTAGCGATAATTGGGTGAAGATCACGCAGTTTTTCCAATTGAGTTGAGTCGGTGGAATAACCGGTCTTGCCTCTTTTAATCCCATTGGTCGGTAGCGCTATTTTTTCAAATAACACTTCACGCAATTGAATATTGGAAGCAATATTAAATTCTTCATCCGCCAATTTATAAATCTCGGCTGTTATTTCTTTAATATCTAAATTAATCTGTTTAGACAACTCGCTTAATTTCCTCTCATCAATTGCCACGCCATTTAATTCCATTTCCGCCAGGACATGAATTAGTGGCATCTCAATTTTTTCCGCCAGACCTAAATTATTTATTTTATCCAACTCAGCTTTTAATTTATCAACGGTTTGAGTTATTAAAAATAACTCTTCAGCCGCTACTTTAGGGTCAACGCCAAATAAACTGGCTTGATTAGAACTGGCCGGCAAATTCTTGCCTAAAAATTTTAAAATGATGCTTGCCGGGTCGTGTGAACGGGTGCCGGGATTGAGTAAGTAAGAGGCGATTTGGGTGTCAAATAATTTACATGCCATTACAGGCCCTGAAAGAGCGTGGAGATCCCGTTGATTGGTGGTTTCGTCTTTTTGTACCGGATTGCCACGCTCGCTATCGCTTGCTCGCAATGACATTACTTTGACTAAACTCTTCAACTCATGCCCGACTAATTCAATATTTTTATCTTGAAAAATTTCACCCATACCACTCAAAAATTTACTTTCCACCCAATATCCGTTATCATCAACTACAAACACCAACCCGCGCGAGTCTCCATCCAAAACATTATTTCCATTAATAACTTCTTCGCAACCAAATATTTTAACGGCTTTAATTTTTTTAACTAATTCTTTAACCTCACTGTCCTTTTTTATCTCAATAAAATTTAATTGTCCATTTTGAATTTTGAATTTTTGATCTGATTTGATATTCGTAATTTGAGATTTGACATTTGCGTTATCTATCCCGGGAATTCGTTTCAGCAATGACGTAAACTCCAATTCCTGAAATAATTTCAAAACTTTTTCTTTATCAAATTCGCTTAAAACGCATTTGGCTAAATCAAACTCCAACTCCGGCACATGGCAATCAATCCGCGCTAATTCTCGACTCATCTTCGCGCTTTCTTCACCGTCTTTTAGTTTTTTAACAACCGATTCTCTTATTATTAATTTTTCATTTTTAATTTTTAATTTATCGTATATCTTGTCCACCCCGCCAACATTCACTATCAACTCCGTCGCCGTTTTCTCCCCAATTCCCGGCACGCCCGGAATATTGTCCGACGCATCCCCGCGCAAGGCCTTATAATCCACTATCATCTCCGGCCCAAAACCGTAACGTTCTTTTACTTTTTCGGCATCATAGATAATTACGTCACTCATCCCTTTGCGTAAGGTATATACTTTCGTATGATCATTGATTAATTGCAGTGTGTCCATATCGCCCGTCACGATATAGGTTTCTATATCATTCCGAACGAAACGAAGTGAAGCGTCGGAATCCCGTTGATTTAAGGTTTCTTTTTTAGTTCGGGATTGCGACGGTCGCTCCGCTCCCTCGCAATGACATATTTGACGCACTATCGTCCCAATCACATCGTCGGCCTCATACCCCTGTTTCTCATAAATCGGAATACTAAAAGCTCGCACCAAATCATGCACCAAAGGAATTTGATCATATAACTCTTGATCAGCTTTAACGCGCGTGGCTTTATAGGTCTTAAATTTTTCATGGCGAAAAGTCGGCCCGGCCACATCAAAAGTCACGGCCAAATATTTTGGCTGTAATTGATTCCAGACCTTTAGAAGCATGGAGGCAAAACCATACACTGCGTTTACCATCCGTCCGTTTTTGTCAGTCAGTGGCGGAATAGCGTGATATGCGCGGTGAATAATAGCGTTGCCATCAATAATTACAAGTTTGTCCATAAAATTACGATGTGTAAATTCACTTAATTTATATTATTTTACCTTTCTTTTCGGCTTTAAGCAAGAAAAAAATTCAATCCATGACACCATCTTGTAATTTCTCTCTCTCTTTGCTACCCTAATTCCACGCCGCCGCAGGAGAAAAAATGTTGAAGATCACGATTCTATTTGGTATTCTGGGTTTATTGTGCTTTTATATAGGCATAAAACTCACAAAAAGAAGCAGGAGCGAGAAAGCAGGGACAATTTTGTTAGTAATCGGTTTCCTTTTGGAATCAATGTTCATTGGCCTCGGCCTGTCTCAGGCCGTCTTGATCAATTAACAACCAAAGAGGGATCGGCGGCCCTCCATTAAAACAAATACGACCTATTGGGGTCGTGTTTTAATCTCTGTATAATACACCTTAACAGGTGATGTCTGATTTAAGCAATTTGTAATTGTGCCTGTAGATTTCTTTGCATATGTTTTTGTGGATTTACAATATCCACAAATAGATCAGGTCTTTCATCCAGTTCTTTTAATCTTCTTTCAGAAATTTTTACATATTTTTCATTTGCGTCAATACCAATATAATTTTTTCCTA
>CAYHSR010000024.1:0-8277 GCA_964359335.1 uncultured Gammaproteobacteria bacterium
TGCCAATTACATTATAGAACAACGCGAAAAACATATTTTGTTTTATCTTGCCCATTGTTTCACGGCTTAATTTAATGGCTGTTAAAACATCACGTAGATCGTTTTTGATAATTACGATACCGCCGGTTTCCATGGCAACATCAGTACCACCGCCCATGGCTATGCCCAAATCAGCCTGTGCTAAAGCCGGCGCGTCGTTAATGCCATCTCCTACCATCGCCACTCTAATTCTAGTACTTTGTATTTTTTTTATTTCATTGGCTTTGTCCTCCGGTAAAACTTCGGCTAACACATTTTTAATTCCGATCTGTCTGGCGATGGCTTCAGCTGTCCGTTTGTTGTCACCGGTAATCATATAAACTTCTATTCCGCGTTTTTGTAAAAGTTGAATGGCTTCAATCGTATTTTCTTTGAGAGTGTCAGCAACAGCAACTATCCCTAAAATTTCTTTATCTGACGATAGAATCATCGTAGTTTTGCCGCCTTCTTCCAATTTGCGAATTTTGCGTTCCGCTTTACTCACATCTAAACCGACAATATCGGTCATTAATTTGCGATTGCCAAAATAATATTTTTGACCATTGATAATCGCCTCAATACCATAACCTGGAATTGCTTTAAAATCAGTTACCGCTTCTAAAGAAATTGATTCTTCTTCCGCGTATTTAACAATTGCTTCAGCTAATGGATGCTCGGATAATTTTTCTAATGAAGCGGCAAACCCGACTATTTCTTCCTCATCACTTAAAGCTAAACCAATAATATCGGTTACCTCCGGTTGGCCTTTTGTCAACGTGCCGGTCTTATCAAACACGATTGCTTTGATTTTACAAGCAGCCTCTAACGGTTCACCGCCTTTAATTAAAACACCGTATTCCGCTCCTTTGCCGGTACCAACCATTATAGCGGTTGGAGTCGCCAAACCTAAAGCGCATGGGCAGGCAATGACTATTACCGCGGTAAATGCCATAATACTAAAAGCAAATCCAACTCCAATTATAAAAAACCAAATAATGAATGTTAATATGGCTAAGCCGATAACTATTGGCACAAAGTAAGCGGAAATTCTATCGGCAAAGGCCTGAATTGGCGCTTTAGACCCTTGGGCATCTTCAATTAAACGGATGATTTGCGCCAAAGCGGTTTCACTGCCAACTCTGTCTGCTTTAAATTCAAAACTGCCATGTTTATTTATGGTAGCGCCAATTACCTTATCACCGATATTTTTTTCAATTGGAATACTCTCGCCGGTGATCATTGATTCATCAACCGACGAATTACCTCTAATAATCGCGCCATCAACGGGAATTTTTTCACCCGGCCTAACGACTATAATATCTCCGACTTGCACCTGTTCAATCGGAACGTCTATGGTTATGCTGTTTTTTATGATTCGCGCTGTTTTTGGTTGTAAACCCATTAATTTTTTTATGGCTTCCGACGTCCTACCTTTGGCTTTGGCCTCAAGCCATTTTCCGAGTATAACAAAAGTAATTAAAAATGCGGCAGTTTCAAAATATAGGTCGGAAATTTTTTCACCGCCCACACCTATTAGACTGCCATTGTCTATAATATAACTAATAAATCTAATTAAGCTATAAACATAAGCGGTACTTGTGCCAATCGCGATTAAACTATCCATGTTAAAAGTTTTCATTTTTAAACTGCTCCACATGCCACGATAAAAACCAGCGCCGATTATAAATTGTACCGGCGTAGTAAGTAGCAGAGATATTACGCCAATAAATGGCAATACCGATCCACTTCCAGGCAAAAAATTAAAAAAATCCAATAACATGAAATAGAGCATTGGCAAACTTAAAACAAAACTCCAAATAAATTTTGTCCAATAGCCTTTAATTATTTTTTCTTTTCTTAATTTTTCTGTTTCCGGCGTATCGGCGCCCATTAAATCCGCTTTGTAACCGACTTTCTTTACCGCCACGATTAAATCAACCACTGATGTAATAGTTTTATCATAAGACACCCTAGCCTTTTCCGCGGCATAATTAACAGTTGCTTCTTTTACGCCCGGTACTTGTTTTAGACTGCGTTCAATGATGCCCGCGCAGGAAGCGCAATGCATGCCAGTAATATTTAAAGCCACTCGTTCTTCACCGTTTTGTCGTGTAGCCGATGATTGTGTCATATCTGGCGAAACGGCCAAGACAGTTTGGCCAGCCGAAGAACTCAAAGACGGTGGTATGTTGGAAGCATCTGAAGAAAAAATATTAAACAACTGTCCTAATTTTGAAGAATTAATTAATTTATCAACAAACTGGTTAATATCTTCTCTGCCCTTTGGTATTTCAAATTCACCCTTCTTGCGTTGAGTAATTTTTCCTTGAAAAGCCGGCTTGAGATCTTTTGGACTAAACTCACCATCAGCTTCAAGACTATTTTCTATCTTAATTTTAAACGGTTCATCATCATTCACGGTTTTTTTTTCTACCACAACACCGCTCCCTGATTCCTCCGGCTCTTTTTTTACTATTCGCGCCTCATAGCCCGCTTTTTTGATCGCTTGCAAAATAGTATTTTCATCAATTCCTGAATTCATCTCAACAACACCATCGCCGGTCTGGTAATTTATTTCAACTGTTTCAACTCCTTTAACCGCCTTTAACTCCATACCAATGATCTTCTCGCATGACACGCAATGCATTCCTTGAATTTTGAGATATAATTTTATAGACATATAAATTATTAGATTTTAAATCTGATTCAATGCTTTAGTAATTATTCCTAGCCATTCCGCCGCACCCGCCACATCCTCCTCCGCTCATCATTTTACAGCCGCCTCCGCTGGTGGATAAACTTTTGTTAGTCGTTGGCGCGGAAACAGCGGCATCACTTTCTACCACGATAAACTTCCCGGTATACATTCCCATTGAACAAGAAAAGGGAATTTCGCCTGTTTCGGTTGGAGTAAAGGTGATAATATTTTCGCCTTTTTTAAGCGATTGACTAATATTATATTTTGGCATAACTATATAACTGGCGCAAGAAAAAATTGTTTCCGATGTAATGATCCACTTTACTGGAATACCTTTTTTTACAGTAAACACATTTGGCGTGTAACCATTGGATTTTTGCGTCATCTGAATTTCTTGTGTTTTTCCATTTGGCAAAGTGTTATTGGTGTTATTGCCACCAATAGAAATAATCCGACTGGCATTAGTAACATTATAAATCCCAAACAAAATTACTAGCACGCCGGCGGTGGCAAAAAATAATCTTTTACGCTCACCTTTAAACAGAGAACTGATGCCGCCGATGCCCAACAATCCAGGCGCGGTACCCAAGGCAAATAAAAACATAATTAACGCGCCACGCCAGAAACTGCCGACGCTTACCGCGTATAATTGCATCGCTTGCGTAAAACCACAGGGCAAGAAAAATGTCAACGCGCCGGTAACGACCGCCCCTTTGTGGCTATATTCTTTTTGTTCGCTTTTAAAACCGAAAAATTTAGCAATGCTTTTGGGCAAAGAAATTGATTTATCTTTTAAGAATGGAAAAATTTCCACTAATTTTAATCCCAAGAAAATCATCATAAATCCGATAACTATAGTCATGATGCCTAAAATATTGGAGGAAAATTTGACAGTCGAACCAAGTAAACCGATTAAACCGCCCAAAACGCTAAAACCGACAATCCGGCCCAAATTAAAAAATAAATGCGGTCTAAATTTTTGCATGGCGGTTGCTTCAGGATGAATTTCCGCGTGCCGAGCCGCTAAAGCCAATACCAACCCGCCAATCAGGGCCATACAAGTTGAAATACCGGCCACTAATCCGACTAAAAGAGAAATTGCCATTCCATCAGCGCTGGTGTTGATGTTTAAATCAAATAGACCAAACCACTTGGCGATAATGTAGCCAACTAAAATGATTAAACCCGCGATAGCCAAATTTTTATAATCTTGCTGATCATTGGAAAGTAATATTAATTTTTCTGTTTCGCCGCCTAAATCGTATCCAGCATTTTTTACAGCCTGTAAAATATCATCGTGATTTGGCGTTGGACCGGCAAAACTAATTTCCGCGCGGCCGGTTTTATAATTAATTTTGATTTCTTTCACGCCGCTTATTTTTTTAAGATTGTTTTCTACCAAAATTTCACACGACTTGCAATGCATGCCTTTAATATAAATTATTTTAGTATTCATAAATTTTTAGTTATAAATTTTCTAAGATTATTAAAAAATAAAATTTGATAACTTATTTTCCAGCCACATTGAAAGTTTGGATTAATTCCTTGACAAATTCTTCGCGTTCGGCAGTCTCTTTAGAATTCATTTTATGAACGGCGCAGGTATTTAAATGGCTTTCTAAAATAATATTATTGGTCTGCCTTAAAATACCAATGGCCGCGTTCACTTGTTGCGCCACATCAACACAATATCTCTGATCTTCAATCATTTTAGTGATCAGCTTAATTTGCCCGTTGACTTTTTTGAGATTTAATCTTATTTTTGAAGTATATGGTTCTAACATAAAATCTTTATTAAATATAAAATCTTGTTTTTTATTTTTTGTGATTTCTACTCACCACCACCTATGGTATAGGTTATAGGATTAAAAAACTCTTGTCAAGGACAGTCTGTGCATAAGTACCAAAAATCCTTTCCTTCCCACCTGAATAATAAATGTGATATAATAACATTGATAAGTTAAATTATCACCTTTATTAAATATGCAAAAAAATACCATTGCTAAAATAACCCTAGGTTCATTATCCTTGCTATTCTTGTTGCCCGGCAATGTTTTAGCAATCTCAGCTTTTGATCCGCACTATATTATCTCGGACTCTGATATGCGCAACAATACCACATGGACGACAAACGATGTCCAATCTTTTTTGGACTCCAAAGGCGGTTATCTGCGTAATTATTCTACAATAGATATAGTGGATAATAAAGCAAAAAAGGCCGCGGAGGTGGTTTACGATGCCGCGTCTCGCTATAATATCAATCCCAAAGTACTGTTGGTCACATTACAAAAAGAACAAAGTTTAATTACCGATCCAAATCCAAACGACAGCCAATTAGATTGGGCCACCGGCTATGCTGTTTGTGATAGTTGCAGTGTAAGTGATCCAAAAGTCCTAAAACATAAAGGTTTTGCCACTCAAGTTGATGACGCGGCTTATACTTTTGATTGGTATTTGCGCAATACTGATGCCACTAATACCAAAAAAGCCGGTGTGGCCACTGAAATTGATGGCACAACCGTTATTCCAAAAACCTGGGCGACTGCCGCTCTTTATACTTATACCCCGCATCTGCACGGTAATCAAAATTTTGACAAACTATGGAAAACTTGGTTCTCCAGTGCTTATCCTAATGGTACATTGTTAAAATCGGCTTCCAGCAGCGAGATTTGGTTAGTGCAAAATAATTTGCGCCGGAAATTTAAAAATATGTCTGTTTTGATCACTCGAGCCGACCCGAAAATGATTATCACCGTGCCTGATGCGGAACTAACTAAATACGCCGCTGGCAACGACATTTTTTATCCTAATTATTCAATTCTAAAATCAGACGGTAATTACTATCTGCTGGATTATGATTCATTGCGTCCATTCGCTTCTTTTGATGTCGTTAAAACGCTCGGCTACAATCCGCAAGAAATTGTTGAGGTTGGCCAAAGTGATTTAATCGGATTAACTATCGGCAAAACAATTATTGCCACGGCTTACGCGCCGCAAGGTGTAATTTATAAAATTTCCGACTCCGATTACTATTTAGTCCGAGACGGCGAGGCCTATCCGTTGCTGAACGCGGCTGTGGCTAAAGCCAATTTCCCCACCTTGAGTATCGCCAATAAAAAATCGGCGGATCTATCCGGTCTTATCATTAAAGATACTTTAATCAATTTTAAAGATGGCGCTCTGTTAAAAATTTCCGGTAAAACTGAATATTACGCGATTGAAAACGGCCTAAAAAGAAAATTTGAGAGCGAGCAAGCCTTTATTTCTTTGGGTTATCAAAAATCAAATTTGATTGAGATTGATTTATTTACCGCCCAACTAACAGCTAATGGCGAACAGATTTATTTTGCCGGCAATTTTGATGACAACGCGTTAGCGCAAATCAATAATAAGTTTTTGGGTGATTTGGCTGTTAATGTTAAAGATTTATATCAACCCGCTTTGCCAGCCTATGTGATAGCCGAATATCCAACCGGAAAAATTGTTTCTGGAAAAAATATTGACACCGAACGTTCCATCGCTTCATTGGTTAAAGTCATGATTGGCTATGAGGCGGAAAAACAAGGTATTGATTATACCAAATCTACAGCATACGATATCGGTAAATATGCTGAAAACGGTTACAGTTTGTCAATACCGTCTGGCAGTAAACTAACCAATAAAGACATCATAAACACCATGATGATCGGTTCTTATAATAATGTCGCTAAAATGGCCGCGCAATCAACCGGGCTGACCGAGACACAGATGATTGCCAAAGTGAACGAACGTCTACAAGGCTGGGGAGCTAATCATACCACTATTACCGATGTCACTGGCTTAGATGCCAAAAATGTCTCTACCGCTCGCGAACTGTTAAAAATTTTTACTTACATTTTAAAAGATAATACTTATGCCGGCATGGTGTTAAGCAAAACACGGCATGATTTTTTCACTGCCCAAGGAAAATTATATTCAATCAGAAACACTAACACCCTTAGTTTTGACAATGCCAACTATAAAATCATGGCCAGTAAAACCGGTTATACCGATGAAGCCCAATCAGTTTTAATGCTCTTAATTCACGCCAAGCAAGATAATAAAGATTATATGATCATTACCTTGGGCGATTCAGACTATACTAATCGCCTCGTTTTGCCCGACAAGATTGCCCTGTGGATCGCCGCCAAAGGATCAACGCTAAATATTGCCAGTCAATAGTGTATATGAAAATAGAAATTTAAAGATATGCCTCTCATCTTCGCCGCCATCGTTCCTCATCCACCATTGCTGATTCCAACAATCGGTAAAGATAATTTGGAGAAAATACAAAAAACCAAGCAAGCCATGGAAAAATTGGAAGAAGATTTATATTTGTCCCATCCTGATATTATTCTCATTATTTCTCCACACGGCAGTTTTTTTAAAAATGCTTTTACTCTGAATGTTAATCCTGAATATGAAACTGATTTGCATGAATTTGGCGATTTGGCGACTAAAATAAAATTTAGAGGCGAAATGAATTTATCGTCATATATTAGAGAAAGCAGTAAAGAACGCGACTATATAACTTCCGTAATCAGTGAAAAATTTTTAGACCATGGATCGGCTGTCCCGCTCTATTATTTAACCTCGCACCTGCCTAACATTCATATCCTACCGGTTGGTTTTTGTGATTTAGATTACCGAACGCATGTGGATTTTGGCTATATGATTAAAGAAGATATCGCTAAAAGCAATAAACGGATAGCGGTGATTGCCTCCGGCGACCTATCTCACACCCTAATTACCAACGCGCCGGCCGGCTTTAATCCTAACGGCGAAAAATTTGACGCCAAAATACGCGAACTGTTGGCCTCTGGCAATACCGCCGGCATGCTTCAATTAGACAGTAATCTTATCAACGACGCTGCTGAATGCGGTTTTAGATCATTTTTAATTTTGCTGGGCATCTTAAGAAATGTAAAATATAATTACAAAGAATATTCTTACGAATGGCCTTTTGGGGTCGGTTATCTGGTGGCTAATTTTGTGATTTAAAAATATGTTGATTGCCCAAGTTATCCCGGCCAAAAGAACATCAATTTTTTTACCTTACTTGGATTATCTTGTTCCACCAGATCTGGAACAAACAATCCGAGTGGGACAATTGGTAAACATACCGCTTAGAAAACAAGCGGTTTTTGGTATTGTCTTATCACTGATGAGTAATTTAAAAGATAAACTCAAACCTATTACAAGTATAGCCATTGAACAACCTTTACTCACTATTCAACAACTGAATTTTTTATCAGAAATGTCCGAATTCTATCATTGTTCTTTGGGATTTTTGTTAAAAAATAATTTACTACCGTTGCAAAAAAGAAAACTATCGCAAATAACATTGCTGACGCAAAAAAGTAACAATGGAACAATAGAACCTGACTGCCGGACAATCAGTCAATTTAATAATAAGGCGACAAAATACAAACCAATCTTACGCGCTCACAACGATGAAGCGACCAAAAACGAATACATTTCCGCCAACCTCCAATCCCAATCCCAAACTCTAATTCTAATTCCGGAATTAAGCGCGCGAAACA
>CAYHSR010000025.1:0-8239 GCA_964359335.1 uncultured Gammaproteobacteria bacterium
GTTTGTTCTGGTGTCTGTATCGTCTTTACATTTTCATTCACATACTGCGGAAACATTTTGTTCCACTCGGATACGGTATAATCGCTATAAGGAAAATTTGGCCAAGCTAAGCCTTTTTGCACTCGTTCTTGGCGATTTAAAAACCAACCATACAGGCCGCAAATTAAAATAATACCTAATAAAAAAATCGCTATGGAGATAACGATTGCTTTCTTGGACATAGGACAAAAAAATTAAGAATTACACAGAAACAATCTCACTAAAGTGAGATTGTTTTCCCCCTTCTTGGTGTTTATTATAACACAGAAAAAAATTTGTTAACAATTTTTGTTGTGGATAACTTTGTATTTTAATAAGGAAATCCAAATAATTTTATTTTTAATAATGACTATTCAAAATTGATCACCGTTATCTCCGGATGATTGCCGGTACGGATAGTCGGTCCCCAAGCGCCAGTGCCGCTGGAAGTGTAAATATTATGACTGTCTGTAGTATGTAAGCCGTTGTGGTATTTACCGAATATTAAACGGGTAATTATGGAAAAAGGGAAAATCTGACCTTTGTGAGTATGACCGGCGAGTTGTAAATTTATTCCTGCTCCTTTGGCTTGCTCAATTTGCGTTGGCATATGATAGAGCAAAATAGATGGCAAATTTTTGTTATAAAGCGGATCGGATTTAATAATTTTACCAATATCTTTTTTAACTGTGAGCATTGGATAATCAATTCCATAGATCAAAACGCCGTCAACCGCCATGGCTTTATCCTTTAAGTGAATTAAATTAACATTGGCTAAAATTCGATCCACTTTAGCTAAACCAAAATACGTCTCATGATTGCCGGTAACGAAATAAACTCCGTTCCGCGCTTGAATATTATTTAACAACCCCATCGGAACGGTAAACTCGCCATCCATTCCGTCAAATAAATCACCGGTGATAAAGACCGCTTTGGGATTTTGCGCGTTAGTTTGTTGTACAACTCGCCGTAAAAATTGACTGCCAAAAATATGGCCCAAATGAATATCAGACAACAATACCGCCGTGTTCCCCTTCCAACTATCCGGCAAATTGTCAATTTTGACGCTAATATTTTTTATTCTGGGATTCAACGCGTTCCATACGCCATAACCGGAATAAATTATCGCCAATAACATTAACAAAAAATAGATAATCCTTAAATCAAAACTGACAGTAAAATATCGACTTAAAAAAAAGATACCCCAGCTACTGATCAGAGCGAATAGAAAATTAACACCCGCGCCCAGCCATAAACTAGAAATAAAATAATATGTCCGCGTCAACCAATTAAATTTAAAATGGGTTAGAATCGATGAGGCAATAAAACTAAGGGGAAAAAATGATAGAAAATAAAGCAAAAATATTTTGGAGCTGGAACTGGTAATTCTAAACAAACTAACCAAAGATAGATAAGCGAAAAGATTAGTAAAAAATAAAATAACTAAAGCGAAAATTATTAATAAAATTAAAAAAATAATGGGCATAATTTTATTTCCATTCCTCTTCTTGCCTGACTAATAAATCAGACGCTCGCAAGGGCTCGGCCATTATTTCTTTGACTACCTTTTCCATCCGTAAACCCTGCGAACCCTTAACTAAAATTAAATCACCCTCGTTCATTTTTTCTTGCAAAAATCTTCCAGCCGAGATAGCGTCATTAAATTTAAAACTTTTATCATCTGACAAGCCTGCTGCTTGAGCCGCTTGCGCCGTATATTTGGACGCCTCGCCGACAGTCAACAGATAATCAACACCGGCCTCAACTACTTTAAAACCAATTTCCCGATGAGCACTTTCGGTTTCCGCTCCTAACTCCAACATATCAGCCAATACAGCGAATTTTTTACCGCCTTCCTTCATTTTTGTCTCAGCCAACAAGTTCAAAGCCGATCGACTTGGTTCCGGACTGGAATTATAGGTGTCATCCAAGATTAAGGTTCTTTTAATCCCCGGGATAAGAGTTAAGTGGCCAGCTAATGGTTTAAGATTGGTTAAGGCCTGCGCTCCTTCCACTAAATTGACTCCGAAAATCGTTCCTACCGCTAAACCGGCTAAAGCGGCGCAGACCAACGGTCGAGCCACCGAACCATTTAAAAACACAGGCACCACATTACCTTTGTAAATCACTTTAAAATTTAATCCTGTTGGCCAGCCGTCGTCGCTATCGGTTAAAATTTTTAAATCAGTCGCTCGCAGATCGGCCCCATCTTTAAATCCGTAATTAATTACTTCAGCTTTGGTGGTTGACAATTGTTGCATTACTAAATCATTATCAAAATTAAGAACAGCAAAACCATCTCGGCGCAAATGAGAAATGATCACTCTTTTTTCTTGCGCGATCTTTTTGATGGTCTTAAAAAATTCAGTGTGGGCATGCGAGATAAAAGTCAGCACGCCGACTTTGCATGGCGCGATATCAATCAGGTATTGAATATCACCCGGCTTGTCGGCCCCCATTTCCAAAACCAAAATTTCCGGATAATCGCTGACTCTGACACAAATCAAATGAATCGCTTTGAACAAAATCTCTAACCAGCCAAGTAATGATTTACACGGACTTTTTTGCGCGCCGATGATTGTCAATGGCACGCCAAATTCATTATTATAATTTTTACCGCTCCGCCGAACAATAAACTTAGCCGACAACACGGCGGCAATTGCTTCTTTGGCTGAGGTCTTTCCGATAGAACCGGTAATGCCGACTATATCTGGCTTGTATTTTTTGATTATCTTTTTAGATAACCAAGCTAATAAATACTGGACGATGGATTTAAGCATAAACTAAACTGTTTAATTGTTAAACTGTTAAATTGTTACATTGCTATCGCAAACGTTACCTGTCATTGCGAGAAGTCGCAATGACGCCTGCCCGCCTTTGGAGGGAAGCAATCTCGTTTATTCGTTGACGACGGACGAGATTGCTTCGCTCCGCTCGCAATGACAATCCAACAATCTAACAATTTAACAATTTAGCCATTTAACAATTTACCTATCTTCCTTCAATCCATAATACTTAACCGCGAATTCGGCGATGTTTTTAAAAGTCGGCGCGGCCGTACTCTCCGCCCAAGCGCGCTGTGGTGTTTCATATTTGATTAACAAAACAAACTGCGGATCATTGGCCGGCAAATAACCGACAAAAGTATGATTGGTCTGATCCGTATAACCTCCTCCGCCGGCAATTTGTGCCGTGCCGGTTTTCCCGGCGACATAATAATGATCCATTTTAACTCCGATATAACTATAGCCCTTTTCTACTACCGCCGTCAACATACCGGTCAATAATTTTTGCGCCCGCGCGGAAATTACATTAGCGGTTATCTGCGGTTCAATCTTCTCCCTCTGTCCGCTTGGATAGCGAATCTCCTGTACAATGTACGGCTTCATTAATTTTCCGCCATTGGCCAAAGCGGTATAAGCGGTCGCTAATTGTAACGGCGTAATGGTAAAACCCTGGCCAAAAGAACCGTTGGCCCCGTAAATCGCCGCTGTTTTTTCCAAAGAAGAGATATCGCCGGTTGTTTCACCATCCAATTGCAAACCGGTTTTTTCGCCGAAACCAAATTTTTTTACATATTCGTTAAATCGTTTTAAACCAATCTTTTCCTCCACCCAAATCATACCGGTATTGATAGAATTTTCCAACACCTGCGTCATCGTTACGGTACCATACTGTTTTTGTAAAGCATTATAAATCCGATAATTATCTATTACACGCACTCCAGGATCATTAAAAAGAGTATTGGGAGATACTAATTCTAAGTCTAAGCCAATGGCCATAGTAATCGGTTTAAAAACCGAACCTGGTTCATAGGGAGTGAATATGGCTGTATTATTAAAAGCGGTCGCTTCCGTTGTTTCGTAATATTTATTAGGATCAAAATCAGGATAACTGCACATTGCCCGCACGGCTCCTGTCTTGGCATCTAACATAACGGCAGCTCCACTCTTGGCCTGATAATTTTTACCGCCATTTTTTAATTCCTGACAAACCTTGTTTTGCAATGACCGATCGATCGTTAATAACAGATCAACCCCGTCTTGTGAATATTGAGTAATTTTACCGGCCGTAGAAATTAATTCACCAATCGCCCCTCTTTGTCCGGCTAAAAAACCGCTCCGGCCGGACAGTTCTTTATCCCAACCGCCTTCCACCCCATAACGACCGATAAAATTACCATCCAAATCAGAACCGACAAATCCCAATAAATTGGACAGGTCGCGACTCTCAGGATAATAGCGATAATTTTTTAAAGTCCAATTTATGCCAGTTAATTTAGCTAATTTTATTTTCTCTAATGTGTCGCTCTCCACTTGATTGGCAATCGGTTCATAAGGATCGCCCGATTTTCCCAGCCGACTAACCAAATCCTGTTTTTTCTTCTCATCATATTTCAACAATTTAGCTATGAAATCAGTCGTGGTAGTCAATTTATCCGGCGGTATATCCCGCGGCACCGCGTAAACCAAAAAAAAAGGCTTTTCTATCGCTACCGGATATTCTTGTTTCCAGCCTGGACGGCTGTCTTGAATATAAATACTGCCGCGCGTGGGAAAAAGTTGCTTGTAAATCTCATGCGTATTAACGGCTAAAGCATTATAATAGCTGTATTTCCAAACCTGTAAATAAAACAAACGGAATATTATTATAAATGTTAATAACCAAAAAAAACCCACCAAATAAAATAAGCGTCCATCTGGTTTTTTGTCGCGTCTGAACATTGGAATATTTTTTTAAATAACGTCAAATATTTTTTCCATTCCATCTTTAGCGCTAATTTTCCCTTTAATCAAATTACCTGTCAACCGAGCTAAAGGAACGTTTACTTTATACTGATGAGCCAAAGCTAATAATTCTCCAACCGCCGTATAACCCTCCACCACTTGCCCGACTTTTTTTAGAGCATGTTCAGCTGTTAAACCACTGGCCAAATATTCGCCAAAACGATGATTCCGGCTGGTCTTGCTTAAAGCCGTAGCCAACAAATCACCCAGCCCGCATAAATCATAAGCGGTCTCTTGTTTCCCGCCGGCTTTAACAATTAAGTCAGACATTTCTTTCAACTCCAAAGTCAATATGACCGCTTTGGTATTTTCGGAATATTTTAAGCCATCGCAAACACCGGCTAAAATAGCATAAACATTTTTAAAAGATCCGCCAAGCTCCAATCCGATCATATCATCTATCGCGATTAATTTTAAATTTTGGTTGACTAAAATGTTTCGCGTTATTTTTACCGTTTTAAAATTATTACCAGCGATATTCATGACTGTAAATTTTCCTTTGGCCATCTCCATCGCAATGGCCGGACCGGATAAAGAGACAAAATTATTACTAATCTTGGCCGATAGATATTTTTTAATCACCATGGGCGTAATCTTACCATTAACTAAACCTTTAGACACATCAACACAAATAACATCATTAGATAAAAAAGTGGGCAATCTTTTAAGAATGGCTTCAAAATATGAGCTGGGAATAACTAAAAAAACAATTTTGGCTCCAATCACGGCCGCGCTCAAATCCTGCTGAATCTGAATATTTTGCGATAATTTAATACCTGGCAGATACTTTTTATTCTCTTGATATTTTTTAATTTGTTCCAACGGCAAAGAATCGCCTTCATAATTCCATAACTTCACTTGATAGCCATTTTGGGCGATAATTTGAGCGATAGCTGTTCCCATATTACCAGCTCCAAGAACAGTAATTTTATTTGACATAAATTAAAATTCTTAAACTAAGTTTTTAAAAGTCAGCTGAGCTTATAAATAAGATTATATCACATTTTGCGAATTAAAAAAACCCGCTTGAAAGCGGGTTTAGAATATTTAACAACTATCTAGATTACAAACCGATCATAATCAAAGATTACTTCCCGATCGCCAAACCAATGTTTGATCTCGTGTTTGGCCTCTTCGGCTGTTTCGGACGCGTGCACCAAATTCATGACCGCGCGTTTTTCCATATTAGCCACGGCCGGAGAATCAACCGAAAAATCACCACGAATTGTCCCCATATCGGCCATATTCGGCAAAGTCGCGCCACAAATTTTTCGCACCATATCCACCGCGTGCACGCCTTCCACCACCATTCTGACCAATGGAGCCGAGATCATATAATCTAACACCCAACCGCGAACTTTCTTGCCGATTTCTAGATCATCATTTGTCCCCAAAGTTTCAATTGGATCAATCTGATATTTTTCATAAGTACCTAAAGTCTTTTGCCCCAAACGTCTGATCCAGACCTCATCTTTTGGATAATGATTATCAATTTGTTCAATGGTTGGTTTAAACATTTCCAGCGCGATAATTTTTAAATCTCTTTGTTCAAAACGTCTAATAATTTCACCGACTAAACCCTTTTTTACGCCGTCTGGCTTAACCATGACAAATGTTCTGTCTTTTTTGAAATCCATATATTTGCAATTAATAATAATTATTCGCCTAAATTATAATTTATTTTTAAAAAAAAGTCAATACAAAATAAAAAAATTGAATTTTAGTTTGCAATTTGATCTATCTATTTCCACCACTAATCCGGCTAAAATTAAGCCAACATCGGTAATATTTTTACGCCAACAATAGATTTTAACGGTCTTTTGTAATTTATCGCGCTTGCTTTTGGTAATTTGTGAGCTATCGGACAAATCACCTTTTTGGCGAGTTTTAACTTCCACAAAATAAAAATCGTCGCCTTGGCGAGCCACGATATCTATTTCACCCACTGTCGTGTGGTAATTACGATCAATGATGGAAAAGTGATGTCTTTGCAAAAATAGTACCGCCTGTTCTTCACCCCAATCGCCTAAATTTTTGTTCCTCCTTGACATAATACTTGTCGGCACTGTCGCCAAATGACCAAAACTGTCATTCCTGCCCCGTATCGCGGTACGGGGTAAACTCCGGCAGGAATCCACAATCACATAAAAATTATTTCGTCGGTAAATATTTTCGAATTCTCTCTTTTTCTAATCTTTCTTTTTTTATTATTGGCAACCGTTTCACAATATATTCCAAAATTTTTCCAATCCACCAAGCGGCTAACAATAACCACAATAAAAGCCAAAATCTCCAGGCCAAAAAAGCCACTCTTTCCTGACGAAAAAATAACCACAACAATCCTATCAACCCCATGGTAATGCCAAAATTTCCAAAACGTCCAAACACTACCTGATCAGTTTTCTCTGTTTTACTGCTTCTAATAACATATAACACAATTCCAGATAAAATCAAACCGCCAAATACCAAAACCACCGGCCAAAAAGCCCAGTCATAGGCCGTGTGCGGTTGAGAAAACCAATAATCCGCTTTGAACAAGTTTTTAAAATTCATAACACCCGATATATAACGCAATAATTATAATCATTTATTTGATCTTGAAAGAATTTTCGCGCTCCCAAATCACCTGACCAACGAGTGATTTCCTCCGGACTTATCATCTTGTCGGGTGCTGGACCTAAAGAACTGAGTTTTTTAACCCAGTCAATAATAACTAAAAAACCATTTTTTTGCAAGAGTCGCACTGCTTCTTTAATCGCGTTTTGACGATTTTTTAGCTGACATAGAACATTTATAAAATAAACCGCATTCAAACTTTTACCCATAATCGGCGTTTTACCATATAATTCTATATCCGACCAAACCGTTTTTATATTATTGTAGCCCTCATCTCTGGACATTGACTGAATGCTTTGCAGAATATTTTTAACAATATCCACCGCGTAAACAATTCCCTCTTCACCAACGATTTGCGCCGAAGGAAAAACTAAATGGCCGGTTCGTCCGCAACCAAAATCAGCCACCCGCATTCCTGTCGTGAGCTTAATCTTGGCAAAAATTAATTTTGGATCTATTAAGGCCGTGCCAGTACTTTGCATATTCATTTATCTAACAAATAATTTCACCACTGTGGCTTGCAAAAATCCTTCCATCAATCCGGTCATCAGCATAAAACCAAAAAATATCAACGCCACGCCAATTCCTTTATACATTAAACGGGTGCCACCGCTGGTACCTAATTTTTCTTCGGCCCAAGCGCTGTGGCCGAAATTTTCCATAAACCATTCAGTCTTTAGTATCAATACCGTACCAGCGACAGTGATTAGTAAACCAATAAATAGTTTCATATAATTATCACAAAAAATCAGGAAGTCCAGTTTGGTGCTCTATTCTTAAAATAGTTCGAACATTTTTTGCCGCCGCAGGCGGCAAAG
>CAYHSR010000026.1:0-8162 GCA_964359335.1 uncultured Gammaproteobacteria bacterium
GGACCCGCGAGAAGTAAATACTGACGATATCAAGAATTATTTGGAATTTTTAACTCATGATCACTCGTCTTCTACCGTTTCGGTAGCCTACAACGCCTTACTTTTTTACTATAAAGAAATTTGGCGGCGGTCGTTTTTCGTCCATATTAATCAGCCTCGCAAGTCAAAATATCTTCCGGTTGTTTTGTCCAAAGAAGAAATCAAAAAAATGATTGAGCTAACGGCTAATTTAAAGCATAGTTGTATTATTAGTTTGCTATATGGCACTGGGGTTCGGGTGGGAGAAGTGGTTAAAATAAGAATGAAGGATATTGATTTTGATCGAAAGTTATTGCGGGTTTTTCAGGGTAAAGGCAAAAAAGACCGAATGGCACTACTTCCGGAAAAATTATTGCCAGTTTTAAAAAAGCAGAATGATTTAAAATTACCCGATCATTATTTGTTTACCAATGGACGCGGTAGCCGGTTAACTGAGGCAAGTGTGCAAAAAATTGTTAAACAAGCCGCCGCTAGAGCCAAAATTGCCAAAAATATTTCTCCCCACACTTTGCGCCACAGTTTTGCCACGCATTTATTGGAAGCCGGTACGGATATTAGATATATTCAGGAATTATTAGGCCATGCAAATTTAAAAACAACGCAGATTTATACCAAGGTTTCCATGAATAATTTACAAAGTATAAAAAGTCCATTGGATTTATGATCAGACAGATCATTGATTTGCATATTCACTCCAAATATTCGCGGGCTTGTTCGCCAGAATTAGAATTGCCTAAAATTGCCTTGGCCTGTCAAAGAAAGGGGATAGATATAGTTGCAACAGGGGATTTTACGCATCCTGGGTGGTTCGGGCATATTAAAGAAAATTTAGAGGAAGTGAATGATGGAATATATGAGTTGAAAGAAAAAATGGCAAAGCGAACAAAATTTATTTTATCTACCGAAATATCCTGTATTTATAGACACAAAGACAAATGCCGACGATTGCATTTGGTTATTTTGGCGCCGAATATTCAGAGCGTGGAAAAGTTTAATGCTGAATTAGAAAAAAGAGGAGTAAATTTGAAATCCGATGGCCGGCCGATAATGGGTTTATCGGCCAAAGAGATTTTAAAAATAATGTTAAGTGTTGATAAAAGAATGATGATGATACCAGCGCATGCTTGGACGCCATGGTTCGCGGTTTTTGGATCCAAATCCGGCTATGATAGTTTAGAAGAGTGTTTTGAAGAACTGACTCTACATATTAGAGCCATTGAAACCGGTTTATCCAGTGATCCAACCATGAATCATCGTTTATCCGCTTTAGATAACATTACTTTAGTATCTAATTCAGACGCCCATAGTTTGGATAATATAGGTCGAGAAGCAAATGTTTTTGCGTTTGAAAAAGAAAACGAGATAACTTTTCAAGAAATCAAAAAAATAATTGAAACTGGCGACAGGCAAAAATTTTTATACACGATTGAATTTTATCCGGAAGAAGGCATGTATCATTTTGACGGCCACCGTTCTTGCGATGTGTGTCTGTCGCCACAAAAAACAAAAAAAGAAAAAAATATTTGTCCAAAATGCAAAAAGCAATTAACAATCGGCGTTTTGCATCGCGTAGATGATTTAGCCGATCGCGAAGAAAAGAATATTTTAACTGACAAATTTATTCCTCATAAATATATTGTGCCTTTAAAAGAAATTATCGCCAAAGTTTTTGGCATGGGAGTAAAAAGCAAACGAGTTGCCAATGAATACAATGACTTAATAAAAAATTTAGGCAGTGATCTAAACATTATTTTAGAGACGCCAGAAAAAGAAATAGCTAAAATTGTCAATGATCAAGATATCGTGCAAGCAATCCAAAACGTGCGTAGCGGTAGAGTGAAAGTTCATCCTGGCTATGACGGTGTTTATGGAAAAGTGGAAGTATTGGCGGCTGGTGAAATAAAAAAAAACAGCCAGCGTTCTTTGTTGTAATTTTTGGCTAATATTAAACAAAATTTAATTAAACAAAAAACCCGTTTTTATACGGGTTTTTTAGAAAAGTTATTTCTTTTTCTTCTTAGCAGCTTTCTTTTTTTTCTTTACAACTTTCTTTTTTGCTTTTTTCTTTGCCATAAATCGCACCTCCCTTCTTTTTTCTTCTATCCTAAAAAATTAAGAAAGAAATAAGATGGATGTATCCCGCCGAAATTGTTTTGGCTGGATTAATTTTTTTCTGCCGCGGCTAGAAAAAAATATTTGAAGGATTTTTTATATGACAAGCATCAATATAAAAAATTTTCTTTCGACCTTTTAAAAACTTATATATATTATAGAACTTTTTTAGAAAAAATAAAATAGCGTCAAGCAAAGTTATACACAGGCGATGGTAAGTTATAAAGTTGGAAGTTGAAAATCTTTTTATAAATAAAAAAGCACGCGAAAAGCGCGCATTGAATTATTTTCTATTTTTTCATTTTATAAATTTTTTAGTTTTACAAATTTTTAACTCGGTTTGTGCTCCAGAAGGGAATCGAACTCCCATCTTCAGGTTCGACCCGCCTGCCATCGCCAGTGCCCTCGGCAGGAGTCGAACCCGCATTATTAGATTCGAAGTCTAATGTCCTATCCATTGAACGACGAGGGCGATATATTTCCTGTTGCCACCCTACGGGTGGTCACCCGAAGGGTGAAACTACGGGAGCATTATTATTGCGTGTGGGCCGCCTGGGACTTGAACCCAGGACCTTATCCTTAAGAGGGATCTGCTCTACCAGCTGAGCTAGCGGCCCATTTTTATAACTCCTTTTTCATTATATCCACCTTCAATCCTTTCCAGCCCTTCACTTTCAGCGCATTTTCCGCCGCTTCGGTTTGCGCTTCTTGTTTACTGGTTCCTTCGCCTGTGGCAATCAGTTCTTTTTCCAGATAAACTCCGATTTTAAAGAATTTGGCGTGATCCGGTCCTTCTTCTTGCAAGACCTTATAATTCGGCGTGAGGCTGGCATGTTCTTGAGCGGATTCTTGAAAACGACTTTTGGCATCCATGTGCAGTCCATTTTCTAAAATGCGCGGTAATTTGGGAATAATCCAACGGGCGATAAACTGCTGCGCCATATTGTATTTTTGGTCTAAATAAATGGCCCCAATCAGTGATTCCATTGTGTTGGCTAAAATATAGTCGCGGGCTTTGGTGCCGGCATCTTTGGCTTCGCCATGGCTTAAAAATAAATACTCTTCAAAACCGATTTCATGCGCCACGGTCGCCAGCATTTTGGCGTTAACTAAGGCCGCTCGCCAATTAGTCAATTCACCTTCCGGATTATCATATTGGTTGTATAAAAAATCCGTAACTACTAATTCTAGGACGGCGTCGCCTAAAAATTCCAACCGTTCATTATGGAACACCGGGAAGTCGCGGTTTTCGTTTAAATAAGAGCGATGAACAAAAGCTTGGATTAACAATTCCGGTTTTACGAAATTTATTCCAAGCTTTTCTTCTAAGGTTTCAAACTCGCGCTCCTGCACATCATGACGAGAGAGAACCTCACCTGTATTGTCCATAGTATTATTTTTTTAATTTATTATTTTTGTTTATAGTTTTTTCATGTCATTAAATACCGCGCCCAATACTCCGTTAACAAATTTTCCAGAAGCCGGTCCGCCATAATTTTTGGCTAGTTCAATCGCTTCGTTGATCGCGACTTTTGGCGGTATTTTTTTTTGGTTTAATTTTAATTCATAAATTCCGATGCGCAAAACATTACGATCCACTATGGTTATCTGGTCCAACGGCCACTGCGGGGCGTATTGGCTTATAATTTTATCAATTATAGCTATATTTTTTATTACTTCCGCGATCGTCTGCTTGATAAAATCCAAATCATTCACGCCAATACCAAACTCTTTGATATTTCTATCAGTAATTTCGGCCAATTTGGATTGGTCTTGGCCATTAAAATCCCACTCAAACAGAGATTGCATGGCGATAGAACGAGCAATATGGCGACTCGGCATAAATTACTTTCGTATGTTTTTTTTAAACTACTTTTCTTCCTTTATATTCACCGCATTTAGAACAAGCGCGGTGTGGTCTAATAACATTTTTGCACTTAGGACATTTTTTGTATTTTGGCTCTTTAAGGGCTTGGTGCGAGCGCCCTTTTCTAGTTCGACTGGAACTTTTATGTTTTGGAGGTACGGTCATATTAAAATTATCAAGTTGAAAGTTAAAAAATTTATCAAATTTTATACTTGATAACTTTCAACAAATTAATTAAGCTTACAATATTATATCACAAAAATATGATTTTGACAAGAGATTGTTTTTTTTTGTAAAATGAGATAAAATGAAGTAAAACAATTGTTCAATCACTAAATTATCAAATGTGATGGTAGAAATAATTACCGATAAAAACCAGTGGAACGACTGGTTAAAAAATAGTACCAGTCATACGCCATTTTCTCAATCCTGGGAATGGGGTGATATTTTGTTGTCTGAAGGATATAGGGTGGAACGATTGGCGATAATAGATGACGATGAAGTTTTAGCCCAAGCGCAAGTAATTTATCATAATTTACCGTTAGGTTGGAAATACGCCTTTTGCCCTAAAGGACCGAACTTAAAAATTTCTAATTCGCCAGACGGCGAATTAATTTCTGATCAATCCGCCTTGGACGGACAAAATCCCAATGCCAAAATTATAGGAACTTTAATCGAATATTGCAGAGATCAAAGGTGTGTGTTTATTAGAATCGAACCCAATATACGACTTACGACTTACGATATACGACTCCACAAGACCTTAGATATTAATCCGCGCGCAACGACTATTTTGAACTTAGAAAAGAGTGATAATGAATTATTTTTAAGAATGAAGCCTAAGACCAGATATGGAATTCGCTTGTCGCAAAAAAAAGGGTTAACAATTAGCGATAAAAAAGATTTAAGCGGTTTTTGGAATTTATCACAACTTACTGGTCAACATAATAAATTCAGTTTGCACCCCAAAATTCATTATAAAAAAGTTTTTGTCTCTGATTTCAGTCACCAACTATCGGTTTTTTTAAGTGATAAATTAATCGTCAGCGCTGTGTTTGTAGGGTTTGGTGATACCTTTACTTATCTCTATGGCGCGTCAGATTATGATCATCGCTCACTGATGGCGCCGTATTTACTGCAATGGGAAGGAATAAAATTAGCTAAAAAATCGGGTTATAAATATTATGATTTTTTTGGGATAGCGCCCGCTGTCGCGGAAAATTCTAATTCGCCAGCCGGCGAACTAAGTTCCAAATCTGAATTTGTGTATTGTCCGAATCATCAGTATGCCGGGGTAACGAGATTTAAATTAGGATTTGGCGGAGAAATTCAAGAAGTTATAGGTACTTGTGATTTTGTAATTAATAAATACAAATATCAATTTTATAATTTTTTTAGGCAAGTTAATCGTTCGTTAAAAAAGTATGTTTGAAAAATTAAAAAATATCAAAAGACATATTTGGATCCGGATTATTTTCTTTTTTAGCATTATTGGTCCTGGTATAATTGCCGCCAATGCCGACAATGACGCTGGCGGCATCAGCACCTATTCAATTGTCGGGGCTCACTTTGGCCTCAAAATGCTGTGGGTGTTGTTTTTAATTACTATTTCTTTAGCTATTACTCAAGAAATTGGGGTGCGAATCGGATTAGTTACTCGTCAAGGTTTAGGTGGAATTATTCGGGAACGTTTTGGCGTTCGGTGGACAACATTTGCCATGTTAACTATGCTGGTTGCTAATTTGGGGACTGTCACTGCTGAATTTGCCGGCATCGCTTCGTCGTTTGAAATTTTTAATGTCAGTAAATATTTAACCGTGCCAATCGCCGCCGTCATTGTTTGGCTGGTACTTTATAAGGGTTCGTTTAAAACCGCCCAAAAAGTTTTTTTGATTTTTTCCGCCTTTTACATCGTCTATATTATCAATGGTTTTGTGATTAAGCCGGATTTTGGTTTGGCGATCAAAAGTTTGATTACTCCAACCTTGGAATTCAACGCGCCATTTTTGTTAGCCATGATTGCTTTAATCGGTACGACGATCACTCCTTGGGGACAATTTTTTATCCAATCATATGTGGTTGACAAAGGGTTGACTATCAAGCATTATCGCGCCGAAAAAATCGAGGTTTATATTGGCGCATTCATTACCAATATTGTTAGTTTTTTTATTATTATCAGCACGGCCGCCACTTTATATAAATTCGGCTTGCATATTACCGATGCCAAAGACGCGGCTCTGGCCTTACAGCCGTTGGCCGGTAATTTTGCCCAGATTTTATTTGCTTTGGGATTATTTTGCGCTTCGATGTTGGGCGCTTTTATTTTACCGGTCGCGACAGCTTACGCAATTTGCGAGGCTTTTGGTTGGGAATATGGTTTTAATACCACTTGGAAAACCGGTAAATTTTTTTACAGTATAATTTTGGTTTCTATAATTATTCCGGCCATTTTGGTCTTAATGCCAAACTTGCCATTGGTTAAAGTTATGCTTCTCTCGCAGGATATAAACGGTATTTTATTGCCGGTTATTTTAATTTTTGTTATGCTGATTGTCAATGATAAAAAAATAATGGGTGAACATGTCAATAAATCAATTGGCAACTTGATATCATGGCTGACGATTGTTGGCATTATTTTAGCAACCGTGGTGTTGGTGATTAGTTCGTTTTTTTAGAGAGTGAAATACTGATATATGATATGCAAGCAATTGTTTTAAAATGTAAAGATTTTCGCGAGAATGATCAAATTATCACTTTTTATTCTTTAGAACAAGGAAAGATCAATTTGTTATCCACTGGCAGTAAAAAAATCACCAGTAAATTGGCTGGTAATTTGACACCAGGAAATTTATTGGAAATTGATATCGCGCCAGGCAAGGAAATCAATCATCTAATAAAATTAAATTCGCTTTGTGTGGCAAGAAATATCCGCGTATCGTTGGAAAAACAGTTAGTTGTGGCATACATCATGAATTTAACGGACGAGCTGGTGAAAGATGGACATAGGGACAGCAATATTTTCCTTTTACTTAGAGATTGGTTGACAATGATTGATAAAGATAAAAGTATTTATCAGGAAAATTCATCTTGTGATTTGCGTGTGGTGAACCACGCGGTGATTCACGATTACATTGTTAAATTGACAACTTGTTTGGGTTTTGTGCCGGAATTGGCCATGTGCCACAAATGCGTGGCAAAAAATGATTTGGAATGGTTTGATTTACAGGGTGGCTTGATTTGTAATGAATGTTGTGGCAAAATACCGCATAAGTTAAATTGTTGTCTTATCAGTTTTAAACAAATAGAAAATTGGCGGAAATTATTAGCAAACGATATATCAGATATTAAAAATTTGATTATAGATGATAGATTGGTTGACTTAATTTATAAATTTGTTGAATTTCATTTGGAGAGAAAGATAAGAAGAATAAAATTATAAAAAAGAAAAATTATAAATATTGTATGTATATCTTAACAAAAAATTTATCCCAATTTGTTGATCAAGAAGCCACCTTTAAGGGTTGGCTGTATAATAAACGGTCGTCCGGCAGCATTACTTTTTTGGAATTGCGAGATGGTTATGGTTTTGTCCAAGCCGTGGCCTCAAAAAAAGGCTTAAGTGAGGATGTCTGGAATGAAATAGAAAAATCTACCCAAGAATCATCGGTATTTGTAACAGGTAAAGTTACTAAACATCCAAAAAAAGACAATGTTTTTGAGTTGCAAGTTACCGGTTACAAACTGTTGAGTTTATCCCAAGAATATCCTATTGCCAAAAAAGAGCATGGTCCGGATTTTTTAATGGACAATCGTCATTTGTGGTTACGCAGTAATCGGCAGTGGGCGATTTTAAGAATTCGCGATGCGGTGCAAACAGCTATAAATGAATATTTGCACCAAGAAAATTTTATTCGTACGGACTCGCCGATTTTTACGCCGAATGCCTGCGAAAGCACGACTACTTTGTTTGCCGTGCCATATTTTGATCTCGGCGAGGCATATCTTTCACAGAGCGGTCAGTTATATATAGAAGCGGCCATTGCTTCCGTTGGCCGTTGTTATGATTTTGGCCCGACTTTTCGAGCGGAAAAAAGCAAAACCAAACGCCACCTAACCGAATTTTGGATGATGGACGCGGAAGCGG
>CAYHSR010000027.1:0-8103 GCA_964359335.1 uncultured Gammaproteobacteria bacterium
GCCGGGTAATTGATATTAAGATTTTTTCCACGGAGAACGGCGACAAACTTCCGCCAGGAGTCAGCAAACAAGTGCAGGTAAGAGTGGCGGATATGCGTAAAATTCAGGTGGGTGATAAAATGGCCGGCAGGCATGGAAACAAAGGCGTAATTTCAAAAATTGTTCCGCGCGAGGATATGCCATTTTTGGAAGACGGCACGCCAGTTGATATTATCCTTTCTCCATTAGGTGTTATTTCTCGTATGAATTTAGGTCAGTTGTTAGAGACCCATATTGGTTTAGCGGCTAACGCTTTAGGTTATAGAGTGGCCACCCAAGTATTAAATGGCATGACTGAAAAACAAATTAAAGTAGAATTGGCCAAAGCCGGATTTCCTACCAGTGGGCAGGTTAAGCTGCGCAATGGGCGAACCGGCGAGGAATTTGATCATCCGGTGACCGTTGGCTACAATTATATATTAAAATTAAATCACATGGTGGAAGATAAAATTCATCAACGTTCCATTGGTCCTTATAGTTTGATTACTCAACAGCCCTTGGGCGGTAAAGCGCAATTCGGCGGACAGAGATTTGGAGAAATGGAAGTTTGGGCTTTGCAGGCCTATGGCGCCGCCCATACTTTGCAGGAAATTTTAACGATTAAATCCGATGACGTGCCTGGTCGTTCTAAGGCGTACGAGTCAATCATTAAAGGCGAGCAGATTGACAAAATTAATTTACCGGAATCATTTAATGTCTTAACGCGCGAATTAAAGGGTTTGTGTTTGGATGTGGAATTATTAAAAGCGACTGATTCAGGAGAATATTTGGTAACGGATGAGGCAAGTGAGAAACGAGATGCGAGAGAAGATAGAGAGTAGGTAAAATTTTAATAACTAAGAAATCCACTTGTACGCTTTATTAATTTTAAAAAACAAAGAGCCTTACAGGCCTTTTAAGCCTTAATAAAAATCTATGTCCCACCTAACCTCACTGGATTTTGATGCAATGCGTTTGCGATTGGCCTCACCGGAAGTGATTCGCAAGTGGTCGCATGGCGAAGTCACTAAGCCGGAAACCATTAATTATCGCACCCAAAAGCCGGAAAAAGCCGGGTTGTTTGCCGAAGAAATTTTTGGTCCCTCAAAAGATTGGGAATGTTATTGCGGCAAATATAAAAAAATTCGTTATAAAGGAATTGTTTGCGATAAGTGTGGCGTGGAAGTGACACGCAGTTCGGTTCGCCGCGAACGGATGGGGCATATTGAACTAATTACACCGACAGCGCATATTTGGTTTTTGCGTTCCGTACCATCTAAAATCGGTTTGATTTTGGATTTGTCCGCCCAGGCTTTGGAAAAAGTGATTTACTTTGCCTCTTTTATAATTATTAAAGTTGATGAGGTAGAACGGCAAAAGACGATTGAATTGTTAAAACAAGAATACAAAACCAAAAAACGACAAATTCAAAAAGAGATGGAGAGCAAATTAGCCGAGGCGAGCGACAAAAAAGTTGATCAATCAATTTTGGAAAGTATTCAAAAAGAAGCGGAAAATAAATTTCAAGCGTTGGAAGAAGACTACCAGCGGGCCGATAAGGATTTAAAAGAAATTCAAGTGATGAAAATAATTTCCGAAAATAAATATCAAGAGATTTCTCTCCGTTTTGGCCATTTGTTTGAGGCTTCAATCGGCGCGGAGGGTATTAGAAATTTGTTGGAGAGGATTAATTTGGAAGAAACCATTAAAAAATTAGAAGCAGAACAGGAACATGCCAAGGGCGCCAAGTTGGAAAAAATTATTCGCCGTAAAAAAGTTATAAAAAGTTTTTATCAAAATAATATTAAGCCGGAGTGGATGGCACTTAAGACCATCCCGGTTATTCCGCCTGATTTGCGTCCAATGGTAGCTTTGGATGGCGGGCGTTACGCGACATCGGACTTGAATGATCTTTATCGCCGGGTGATTAATCGCAATAATCGTTTAAAACGTTTAATAGAATTAGACGCGCCGGAAGTAATTTGCCGCAATGAAAAAAGAATGTTGCAAGAAGCGGTGGATGCTTTGATTGACAATAATGCTCGTCAAGCCAAAACCGTGACTGCTTCCACTGGCCAAAAGAGGCAATTACGTTCTTTGGCCGATATTTTAAAGGGTAAGCAAGGACGGTTTCGTTTGAATTTATTGGGTAAACGGGTTGATTATTCCGGACGTTCGGTTATCGTGGTTGGTCCTAATCTAGATTTGGATGAATGCGGTTTGCCAAAGAGAATGGCTTTGGAATTATTTAAGCCGTTTGTGATGAGCGCGATTATAAAACGAGAGCTGGCTCATAATGTTCGTAGCGCGTCGCGGTTCGTGGAATCAGAACGAGATGAGGTTTGGGATATTTTGGAAGAGTTGACCAAAACCACCCGCGTGCTTTTGAATCGCGCGCCGACCTTGCATCGTTTGGGTATTCAGGCTTTCCATCCCCGTTTGATAGAAGGAAAAGCCATACAATTACACCCATTAGTTTGTTCGGCTTTTAACGCCGATTTTGACGGCGATCAGATGGCTGTTCATTTACCATTAACGATTGAGGCGCGTTGGGAAGCGGATAATTTAATGGCCGCGGAGAAAAATATTTTAAAACCAGCCACCGGTACGCCTGTTATTACACCAAAACAAGATATTGCTTTAGGTTGTTATTATATGACTCGTTTAAACAACGTTAACAAGAGCGCGGTCAATAAATATTTTGATTCGGAAAAAGAGGCTCTATTTGCTTACAAGAGCCGATACGTAAAGTTGCAAGAAATAATTAAAGTTAGATTTACCAATCTTGATCGGTTTATTGAGAAAACCGAACCAATAAAGGAAACAACTGTCGGCCGGATTTTCTTTAATCAAGTTCTGCCGCCGCAATTGCCATATTTTAATGAAACAATCGGGGTAAAAAATTTAGGCCACATTATCCGTTTGGTTTTGGAGCTGTGTAAAAAGGAGGAGATCGCTCCATTTTTGGATCGATTAAAAAATATGGGTTATCGTTATGCCACTAAATCTGGATATTCTTTAGGTATGGATGATTTTCCGGCTATTCCGGAAAAGCCGGAATTATTGGCCCAGGCCGAAAAAATTATTGAACAAGTGGAAGGGCAATATCAAGAAGGTTTATTGACTAAATCAGAACGATTAGCCAAGGTTTTAAGTATTTGGGCCGAGACCAAGGATAAAGTTGTCGCCAAAAATCAGGAAAATTTGGATCAAAATGGTCCGGTATTCGCGATGATTGATTCCGGCGCGCGTGGAAGCTGGGGCCAGTTGGGCCAGGTTATCGGTATGAAGGGCTTAGTCGCTTCTCCGTCCGGCGAGACTATAGAATTGCCGGTGAAAGGAAACTTTAAAGAGGGCTTTGATGTATTGGAATATTTTATTTCTTCACACGGTACCCGCAAAGGTTTGTCTGATACCGCTTTGCGCACCGCCAATGCCGGTTATTTAACCCGTCGTTTGGTGGATGTGTCGCAGGATGTAATTGTTATGGAAGATGAATGCGGCGATGTGGAAGGTGAACTATTCACTATCGCCCAGTCAAAAGAAATGGGTCAGACCTTGGCGGAACGCGTTTGGGGACGTTATGTTTTGGAAGATGTTAAGTCCGGACGGAAAACAGTCGTTAAGAGTGGAGAAATTGTTGATGACAAAGTCTTTCGCGCGATTGAAAAAGCTAACATTGAACAAATTCGCGTCCGCAGTATCATGCAGTGCCGTTTGCATAAAGGAGTGTGCCGTAAGTGCTATGGTTTTGATTTAAGCCATAACGAGCCGGTGCAATTAGGTACGGCGGTTGGCACAATTGCCGCCCAATCCATTGGCGAGCCTGGAACGCAGTTGACGATGAGAACCTTTCAGACCGGTGGTGTGGCTGGCGGCGGCGATATTACTCAAGGTTTGCCGCGCGTAGATGAATTATTTGAGGCGCGCAAACCAAAAAAGCAGGCGGTGTTGAGCGAGGTGGAAGGCGAGATAACAATCGAAGAAGCAGATGGCAAAATTATTACTTCCGCTACCGGACGAAAAATATTTGAAGGCCGTCGCGGTCAAAAAATCGTCCACATTAAATTTTCCGGAATGGAAGAATTGAAAATCAAAATTAAAAAGGGCGATGAAATAATGGTGCAGTCCGGCGATATAGTTAGGACTGATCAATTACTATTGGTGCGCGGGAGTTCGGGTGAAGAGGTGAAGAGCGATTATGCCGGATCAGTTAACGTTGACAGTAAAGATATTATTTTGAGTTATGAGGGTCCGTTGGTGCGCGATTATATTATTCCGATGGGTTATAAAATTTTAGTTAAAGAAGGTGAGCTGGTGGAAAAAGGGCAACGTTTGACTGATGGCAGTATTGACCTGCACGAATTGTTTGATTTGAGAGGTAGAGAGGCCGTGCAACGTTATATTCTAGAAGAGGTGCAAAATATTTATTCCTCGCAAGGTCAGAAGGTTAATGACAAACATGTTGAATTGATTATTAAGCAGATGTTCAGTCGGGTTTATATAGAAGATGCCGGTGATACTGAGCTTTTACCAGGCGAGATAGCGGAGAAAGCCCAGTTGGTGATCGCCAATCGCCAGATAAAAAAAGTCAAAGGCACACCAGCCGTTGGGCGGGAATTGTTTATGGGTATCAGTAAAGTTTCTTTGTCTACCCAAAGTTTCTTGTCCTCAGCTTCTTTTCAGGAAACTGCTCGGGTTTTGATCAATTCCGCCATCACTGGCAAGGTTGACTATTTGGAAGGCCTGAAAGAAAATGTAATCATCGGTCGGCTAATTCCGGCCGGAACTGGTTTTAGAGATAATAAAATTGTTAAACCAAAACAAAAACAAATCGAGCTGGCGGGGTAGACGATTATAAAAAATTAAAAAGACCGGTCTATGCCGGTCTTTTTTTTCTTGATTTATTAGATTTTTTTGGGTAGAATAGAATTGGTATTTAATTTATCACCGTCGTATGTCCGGTCATTCCAAGTGGCACAATATACAGGCCAGGAAGGGAAAACAAGACGCCAAACGGAGCGCGTCTTATTCTAAATTTTCCAAACTGATCAGTGTGGCGGCGAGAAATGGCGGGGATCCTAATGCTAATTTTTCTTTACGGTTGGCGATTGATCGCGCCAAGCAAGTTGGTGTTCCCAAAGACAATATTGAGCGAGCCATCAAAGCTGGCGTCGGAGATCTAAAAGGCGATCAGATAGAAGAACAGTTGTATGAGTGTTATGGACCAAGCGGAGTGGCGATTTTGATTAAAACTGTGACCGACAACAAAAATCGCACCGTGTCGGAATTAAAACACTTACTTTCTAAAAACAATGGAAGTATGGGTGGGAGTGGAAGTGTTTTGTGGATGTTTGGACAGTGGGGTGTCATTGAAGTTGAAATTTCAAAAGTTCATAAAGTTAAAAGTCGCGATGATTTTGAATTGGATTTGATAGATTGCGGAGCCGAGGATTTTATTGATGACAGCGATAATTTAATTATTACAACTAAAGTAGCAAATTTGCAGAAGGTTTTGAACAGATTAAAAGATATGGGCATTGAGGTAAGTGATTCTGGGCTGGAATGGAAAGCGAAAGAGAAAGTTAAAGTTGAGCAAGAAATAGAAAATCGGCTTAGTAATTTATTTGGCGAGTTGGAAGAGCATGAGGACGTGGAGGATTATTTTACTAACGCGGAGTGATTATATATTAGGCATTTGTCATTTAATCAAACGGATAAAGAGGTAAATTAAGAAAGAAAGTTTTTTATTTTTTGTGAAAAAAGACCTGCAACAAAATATTATCATTGGCATTGATCCAGGTTTTGGCCGGATTGGTTGGGGAATTATTATTCAAAATGGCAGTGATTGGCAGGTGGTAAATTATGGTTGTCTAGAAACGTCTATGAAAGATCCGTTCGTTGATCGTTTGGCTGAACTTCATTTGGAAATAATAAAACTGATAAAGAAATATAAACCCACGCGAATGGCGGTAGAGGATTTGTTTTTTTTCAAAAATTTAAAAACAGCTATTAAAGTTGGACAGGCTCGCGGAGTAATTTTGTTGGCCGGGGTGGAGAATAAATTACCGATTGACGAGTTTACTCCTTTGCAGGTCAAGCAAGCTATTACCGGTTATGGACGAGCGGAAAAATGCCAAATGCAAAAAATGGTGCAAATGATTTTGGGTCTGAAACAACCGATTAAATCCGATGACGCGGCCGATGCCTTGGCCGTGGCTTTGTGCGCCGGACAGAGTTTGTGGGTGAAGAAGTTGTAAACAGTAAGACATTGACCAAAATATTTATTTTAACTATACTTAACACATATACATTTTTTAACGATATGCTTCACACCCTCAACATCTATCGTCATCTTTATAAAAATCTTCCGCCGTTATTTCCACCGGACAAGGCCGAAGAAATTAGACAGGCCATTGCAATGTTTGAACAGCCAGATAATTTTGAATTGAAAAACTTGGAAAAGAAAATGATTGAACATGGTTTTTTGGTTTGGCCATATTATCAAACCCATAAAGAATTTTTGGAGCGGACCATTGATGAGTTGGGCGATCATTTTTTAGAGCCAATTTTAAGCGAATCGGTTTTAGAAAAATATCGTGAATTTAAGGGTTATGGCGGTAATTGGCGGGCTTTGTATTCCGGCGAGGCGGCGGATTTTTTTGAGACGGAAGAACGGCTGGAAATTTCTCGCGCCCTAATAGAAGCAAAAAATAAGTTGAAAGATTTTGTTAAACAGGAAATTTTGGGGTTGCGCAGGGATAAATATTTGCGAAGGGTGGATGAATATAATTTAATTTTGCGAGAAGTTGAAAGCGAGTTGAGTGAATTGCGGAATATGGCGGCGCAAGAAGATCATAGAGAATTATCGCGCCAAATAGAGGTTAGGATCGAAGCAATTGAACATAGTTTCGCGCATTTGGGCCAGGAATTACAGCATCACGAGATTATGACCGCGGTGGAATTTTTTCAGGGGAGAAAAAAAGAACTGTCTCGTTTAAGGGGGATTGATATTCCAAGATTGATTGATTTCCATAATACAGATTAGCAGAAATTTTAAATCGTCAATTTTGGTCTGATGCTGTCATATCGCGCCAGCATCTTTTTTATTTGTTTTTGATCGAGTAATCCATTTTGTGCGCCGGTTTTGGCAATTACACCACAGCTATTAGCAATTCCCCAGGCTAAAGATTGCGGTTTATTGTAGCCGTGATGACGACCGGCAACATAGCCAGACGAGAAAGCATCGCCCGCGCCGGTTTTGGCCACTACTTTGACAGGGAAGCTCTCCATATGCCAGATCTCATTGATATCTCCGACATAAGCGCCGTTTTGACCATCAGTGATCACTACTTCTTTTGCTCCCAAAGTAATTAGCTTATGAATAATCGCCGAAATAGTTTTTTCTTTTTTTAAAGTTGTTTTGAGAATTTTTTCCGCCTCTTGCAAATTAAGTATTAAAATATCAGTCTGCCTAACCATCTCTTTGACTGATGCCAATTCATATTTTAATTGGTAAGACCCTGGATTGTAGGCGGTATTGATGGTTTGATGTTTGGTTAGAAAGTCAATCAATTGTTTTTGTAATTTTTCCGATCCTTGACTTAGGCCGGTATAATAAATCCAAGCCGTTTCCGGCATATTTTTTGGCCAGATATATTTTTTTTGGCCGTGATAAGAGAGAATGGTGCGTTCACCTTTAAAATTTAAAATTACTGAATAACGTGTCTGGTTTTTCGATTCTTTACTAACCAGATCAGTATTTACACCAAATTTGTTTAATTCGGCTATTGCCAATTGGCCATTGGAATCATCACCAATAGCGCTGATAATGGCTGTTTCCATTCCTAATTTGACGGCGCCGACCGCCACATTTGCCGCGTTGCCGCCCAATGATTGAAAACTATCTTTGATAGGGATTTTAGAGGCGTATTCTAAACACAGTTGACAGGGTTTTTCTTTTAGAGAACATTCTAAAGACGCTTCGTCAATTTGGATATGAGTATCAATAACAATATCGCCGATAGTGATTAAGTTATACATATTTATGGGAGTTATTTATTTGCCAGCAGGATTTTTATATTA
>CAYHSR010000028.1:0-8064 GCA_964359335.1 uncultured Gammaproteobacteria bacterium
CTCTTAATGTGCCAGTCGATGTAATTATCGTTGATGTTGGTTGATTTGGTATTGTTGGTGGTAACGGAGTGCCCGGCAATATTGTTCCGTTTGAAGGAGTAAAACCATATTGAATTTGAGAATGATACTGATTTATGTAATAACCAAATAGCATTATTAAGAGCATAATTATCGGACCAATAAAAATTAATAATCCAATTTTGAGTGATTGTGATGCATTGGTCGTTGTGGAAGCCAAGGGTAAACGCGTAACGAACGCTACTCGGCATCGCCAATAGACATACATCGCGTTGATAATAATCAACAAAAGAGAAATAATTGCAGTCCCAAACGAAAACCAACCACTGAAGCCATAATTATATTCATTAAAAAATACTGTTTTAAGAAACGCCGCCATAATAATATAGAGTATCGCCGACTGACGATAGTGGTCACCGATGGTCGGCCGCGTCGAATTTTCTAGCGTTGTTAAAATTTTATTGACCAACCAAAATATCAAGAGTAAAGAAACAAGCGATATTGCTTCTACCAACCAATTACTTAAGCCATAAAAATGATTGGTCACGTCTGACAATACAATGGTAAATAAGATCACCCAAATAATCGGAAGTAGTAAACTGGTGTATATTATTGGATAACAAAATTTTATTATTGTTCGTTTCATACTTGATATCATATGTTGGAAGATTAAATTATTTTTTAACTACCTCTTCCATGTTAAACTTGCTCCTTGATCACAGATTACTTCCGCGGTAGCAAATTTTAATCCCCAAAACGTATAGACACTGGTATATACTTTTCGGTCTCTCTTATCATCTATTGTGATGTTTATAATTTGTAATCGTTCAAACGGGTTATCAAATAATTGGCCTAATTCAAACATAACACAAAATCTTTCATTTTTACTAAGATTATACGAATCATTCATAAACAATTTAGGAATAGCAATACTAAATAATCCAAATAAAGATAGAATGGTGATGTATATTAAAATTTTTCTCCCCATAAAATAATTTTTTATTTTGGAATTTATTTAAAAAGATTGCGTCTCAATTAAAATTGAAATTCCAAGTAAGATTCCGTAGGGAAGCTGGAAGAGTATCTCCTCTACCATCTCATTCTTGGAGCCGAGGATGCGAAGTGTTTCGTCGGCCGTCGCTGGCTTCTCAAACTGGAGATGCCATGTGGTATTAGCGATGGCCAGACGCTTTGCCGACTGATCAGGACTCTGGGTAATGACGACAGCACTGGTATCGTCATTTTGGTAGTCGCCGCAAGCGGCGAGCAAGAGGGTTGTGTTGAAGGTTAACAGTAACAAAAAACGAATGTTTTTTTTCAATGCACACTCCTATCGCTGCTGATTGCTGTTTCGGAACAAGGACGCCTGTTTATTGTTTCACCTCCAATTGTTGTTGGTTTGTTTTCAAACACTACGTCGGAGCACAAACACAATTGTAAAGAACGGACTAATTTATACTTATAGAGTAGGCCTTAAATATCAAGATGTCAATAGTTTGTATCAGGCCACCCACTTTTGGACAAGTGGATATCTTGGTTAAGGATAATCTAATTATCCGCATAGACCTTTGGACTTCAAAAAGTCCAAGATGTATGTGGCCTTGTATAGTAGATAGGTGGATTTGGCGACAGTGCCATTATGCATAGTTTTATTTTTACTGTCTTAATTTTACCAAAAAAACTTATCCACATTTTTGCTAAATTTGATAATTTATCATTTTAAACTTTTTGTGTTATAATATTCGCAGGAACGAACCCATAGCGAGTTTCGCAAATTGTCATTCCCGCGAAAGCGGGAGTCCACAATTCTCAAGCCAATATCTTGACTGACTGGATTCCCGCTTTCGCGGGAATGACAGGCCAAATATGATAATTCAAAAAGACACACATAATCTTACGCATGAACAGAAGATAAGTTTTGTTTTGTTGTTGGTTTTTGGTATTGTGGCGATTGGATTAGGGGTGTTAAAAATTAGAAATACTTTATACAAACCTTTTGCCTTGTCTAACAATATTCCCAGTACCATTAAAATGTTAGTTGACAATGTTAATTATTTGCAATATCGGGACACTGACAAAGATGGCCTTACAGATTTTGAAGAACTTTATGTTTATAAGACCAGTCCTTATGTGGCGGATACTGATTCTGATGGCGTTGATGATAAGACCGAGTTAGGCAAGGGTGATAATCCCAATTGCGCCAGCGGCAAACAATGCGGCGCGGCTCTTACTTGGTCATCTGTTAGTACGACAGGTAGAATATTATCCGGTGTGGCCAATCCAGGACCGGCTCCGGCTGACATAAATCTTCTATTGAAAGATCCAAAACAACTGCGCGCCGCTTTAGTTCAATCTGGCGTTGATCAGAAATTATTGAGTCAGATTAATGACACGCAATTATTACAATTAGTCGCGGAATTGATGTCGCCGAGCGGAACGATCAAGTACGCTACGACGAGTGGTAGATGAGGAAATTGACCTAATTTAAGAATGATAGCAATGGCTGTTGAAGAATTAAAAATTGAGGCCAGAGAACTCTGGATAGAAGCAAAAGAAATAAATCTCATCTTTAATTCCATCTACAGAAAGGTAAAAAGAAGGTGAATTGGAAAATATAATTGGGATTTGGATATTTTTTAGAATAATTAGGTCAATTAGAATAATTAGAATAATTCACAATGTTTTCTTACTGCAAAAAATTTACCATCTCTTTCTCTTTAACTGTTTTTATAATTGTTAGTTTGTTTGGCAGTTTATTGGCTACTACACCAGCCAAGGCCTTTCCGGTTGAGATTTTAGCCGATGCCCCGATGACTATCGCCAAGGTGATGGACCAAATTGTCAGCGGATTAAAAGTGGCAGTGGTTAGCGCTGGGGTTAATTTTGTGGCTTACTTCATGAAAAAAATGGCCTATGACTCGGCTATTTATTTGGCTTCGGGCGGAAAAGGCCAAGCGCCATTATTATTTACCAGTAAGTGGGATAAATATTTAAAGGACACGACCGATGAAGCGGCTGGTACGGCCATTGAAGCATTAGGAACTGGTACAGGATTAAATCTTTGTAAAATACCGGATATTAAGTTGGATTTGGCCTTTAGGGTAGGTCTGCGTTCGGCTTATGGTCCGCCAGTTAAACCTGCCTGTACTTTTACCCAGATGCGCGATAATTGGGAGAAGGGTGTGTCAAAATTCGCCAATGCTGATCCAGCGGATTTATTTAACGCTTCTTTAACTTGGGATCAAACCGATATCGGTATTATGATGACGACCAAGTTCACCATTGATCGTCTCAGCGCCGAGAAAACACGATCCGCTGAATTGCAAAGAATGGGCGCGGATGCCAAGCCGGTAACTGATATCATTTCGGGAAATATCAAAACTCCAGCAAAAGTAATAGAGGAAAAATTAAAAGGTTTTGGTGGCGATAAAGATCGGGATCTAAGCGTCAACCAAGTCGGTCAACTGCTTGGTTCTGGAATGTATCAGGTTATACCATCTACATTGTCGGTTTTTTTGAATACTTTTTTAAGTCAGGGTTTGAAAAATGTAATTACCGGTTTTCCCACAGACGATACGACTGATTCCAGCAAGGTCTATAATTATACTGCCAGCGATACCGGTGGACGAGTTCGAGCGGAACAGGTATTTAGCAGTATGCTGTTTACTCAGACCAAAGAAATTTCCGCTTATAATATCTTGGGACAATTTGACAATTGTCCGGATATGCCTGGTGTGAATAATTGCGTGGCAGATAGTAAATTTATTTCCGCGATTCAAAAAGCTACCTATGGAACGCCGATAACGATTGCTGAAGCGCTCAAAGAAGGACTGTTGCGCGGCAGTTGGAAATTAATACCGCCGGCCAATACAACGCTTAATACCAGTAAGGATTGTTATAATCAGGCCTATTGTTATGCCAATATTAAAAAACTCCGTTTAGCCAATATTTTATCATTGGGTTTTGAGATTGCCGCTAAAAACAGCAATCCGGATAGTCCTTGGACATTAGAACAAGTGGTCAAAGGATTTAATGATTGTAATTATGGCATCGACGGTGTTACGATTATTCCGGACGCGAAAAATAAACCGTTTTGCCATCTGATTGATCAGGATTGGGTGTTGAAAGTTCCACCAACTCGTTGTAATGCCATGGGTTATACCAATACATTGTTAAGCGCGTCTGGTCCGACTCGGATGGAGGAATGCGTGGACGCGAGCACTTGCGTTGGTTATGATAGTCAAGGAAATTGTATTGCTTATGGATACTGCGCCCGCAGTAAAAACACATGGAGTATAGCCGGCGATAAATGCGACGCGCAATATAGCACTTGTATTTCTTACAAGGACAGTACAAACAATATTGTAAATTATCTTTATCGCACCTTAGATCGTTCTGGATGTAATGCAGATAATGTTGGTTGTCAAGGATATTCTTTACAGGCTGATTCTAAGAAGTCATCTTCTACCGTGGCATGGTCATCTTATTCAGATGATGATTTAAAGGCGGTGAAAGATGATCTTAATAAACAATCAGCTTCGCCATTTGTATTTTTAAACAGCAATGCTAGTTCTAAGTGTTCAGCCAACTCCGGCGGTTGTTCTGAATTTTTACTGCCAAACGATCCTAATGGCAGTGATCCATTTTATCTTAAAAAGGCGCCGGATTATTTGAATTGTTATGATACTAATTCGGCTCAAGTCGGTATTCAATGGCCAAAGACCGCTTCGGATTTAAAATTATTAAAACCGAGCGCTAATTGCAAAAACTATGCTGATGTTTGTATTCCTGATGAAGCAAATTGCAACTGGTATACTCAATCTAACACTGGTACTAAAATTCCAGGACGTTACAAGCCAAAAGAATTAGTTGCTACCGGCACATCCACCTACCAGCTTAAATGGAATGACGAGTGCGACAGCCAGTGTGTTGGCTATGATGCTTATCAAGAATTAACTGGCAATTATTCTTTAGGCAAAGCGGTTGATTATATAATTCCCAAGAGTGGCAATACTTGTACTTCGCAAGAAGTTGGTTGTAGCAGTTTTACCAATTTAAATATCACTCAGGGTGGCTTGGAAAAAGTGGAGTATTATAGTTATCTGCGTCCCTGTATGTTACCAGATACGACAAAAGAAAAAGTTTATTATACTTATGAGGGTTCGGCTTATTCTGCGGGTTATCAGCTGAAAGTTTATACTTTAATTGAAGATAAAATAGGGGATAGCGCTTATGGATTAGTTGCTGGCTCGCCTAAATATTTTTATAAAAAATCAACAGACATTGCCGACTATGTGGCAACTTGCTCCAAAAAATTATATGAAAGTAAAGACGCCAAATTAAGTTATGATTGCCGCAAGTTCAATGATAAAGACGGAAATATTTATTATGCTTTGTTGAGCAAAACCATCGCGGTTGATGCCAAGTGCACGGCTTATCGTCTAAATTCCACGGAGATGTATACTGACACTTCTTTGGACAAAACCAAATGCGAGGAGCGAAATGCTCATTGGAATGGTTCAGAATGCCAACGTTGTTTCCAAGATGGGATCTACAAAAATGGCAATTGTATTTACAATGGTTTGCCGTCAACAGCCAGTAACACAGCTGGCAATAGTTTGTCTTGTAGCGCGACGGTCAATACTTGTCGGGCATATAAAGGTAATTCGGCCAATAACATTGAAAAAGTGGTTTTAAGTTCCAGTACTTTGAATTCCAAAAAAGATGATTTTGAAAATTCTTCCAGCACTGTTAATTTACAGGGATGGAATTGCGGCAAGAAACCAGCGTCTGGTTTAAGTTTTAGCAGTAATTGTAAAGCAACTGTTTCTGGCGAATCTACCAAGGCAGGCGAACATTCTCTGCAATTTACTCGGCAAGATAATGATTCTGACACTTCTGCCAAGTCTGTTTTGTTAAAAACAATTTCCATCAAAGCCAATGAGGGTTATGTGGTGGAATTTTGGGCTAAATCAACCCAGAGCCGCGCTTTGACGGTTGGTTTGTATAATAGTAATATTGTTTACGGCGCCGTTCAATTAACAGATCAATGGAATTATTACAAATTGGGCCCCAAAGAAATACCGTCTAATTTCACTAAACAATCCGAGTATTTAATTTTTGAATTTGTTGGCAATGGCACAATTTTTGTGGATAATTTGGAAGTTACCAAAGTTAATCAATATATTTATTTAGTTAAAAATTCTCTTTCAGTTCCGTCTGTTTGCGATAGTAATCTTAATGACAACTTGCCTGGCGAGGCATTGGGTTGTACGGCCTATACTTCGCAATATTATTCTTCCGCTGGTAGTCAACAAACCGCCGCTGTTTATCTGACTGGCTTTAACTATTTGTGCCGCGAAAACGCGATTGGTTGCACTGCTTTAATTGACACTTATAACACCAAGAGTCCTAAATCGGAATTATATAATGTTTGGTTGGTCGGCGCCGCCGGACAAAAGGCCTCAATTACTCTTAAAGAAAAAACTTATTCTTGTTCAGTGGCATTGGGCGAGAATGGTTGTTATGTAAAAGAAGTTATCAGCGGTTATACTCCAAAAGAGTTATTAGACACTGCTCAATTTCATAGCGTGGAAATAACCAAATCCACGGTTTATATTCCGGCTGACACTCCATCAACCACGCCAATTTATTTGGTGGTCAATCAAAACGCCACTTGTAGTAATTTAGATAAGGGCTGTGTGGCATCTGGAAAACAATCATCTGGTCCAAATGGATATAAATACGACACGATTTTACTTAAAAACGATCCGGCTGATTATACCAAAGCCCTATGCCAAGCCGAAGGCGTTGGTTGCGCTTCATATTCCTCAGCTGAAGGCAATCTGTATTTCAAAGATCCAATCATAACCGGACAAAAGATTTGCCAATGGCAAAAAGAGGTGGAAATTAACAATGTTAAATATAGTGGTTGGTTTTGGAAAGACACCGGTGTGTGCGGTACTTCCACAGCTTTGGGCGTGGCCACTGAAGCGACCGTCAATTACAAATCTTTTTGCTCAAGCGATAGCAACTGCGAGAATAATGCCGGCGGGTTTACTAAGTGTGTTAATAAAGACAAACAACCTTGCGCGCCGGATTATCTGCAAGCAGGCAATGACTATGGCTTGTGGTCTTATGGCACAGTTGGTAAATACAAGGGTTTTGTCGGATTATGTTCCACCGCTCAAGCCGGTTGCACCGAGTTTTTAGATCCAAATGATAAAAACAAGGGATATTATCTCTTAAATGACGATAAAATTAAGACAGCCAAACAGTCCTGTACCGATGGCATTAGTTTAAAATCTGGTTGCGTTCTTTTTAATCAAACCGATTTGGCTAATAAAATTTATGATAGTCAAGCCACTTACAGTTCCAGTTCTGCCAAGGGCTATAAACAGGTCCCGCCGGTTAAAAACTCCAGCTCCACTTTAAATGATGCCAATGTTGTAATGAAAGTAATCCGCGATCGTGATTGCGGTGAGTGGTTGACTTGTAGGACTGGCGAGAGTATTTGGGATCCGATTAATTCTAAATATAAATCTCGTTGCGATGTCATCGCTCGTTGCGATAAAGTGGCTGTTAGTTCCGATAACAAAGATATAGATAATTGCGTCAGCTGGACAGGAAACACACACGATCAATACAATAAAGTTCTAACAGAAAATTTTTACATCAATCGCAAAATTTCTTGGAATGATCAGGATTATACTGGCTACAGTATTTTAGGTATGTATCCGATTGAGGAATTAAGACAGGTAAATATTGGCGCCACTAACAAACCGGATTATCGTTTAGCCAAATATTACGCAACTTCGCCGGCCTGTGTCACCACCACACCAAGTTGTGCCAACGGTCTTGGCGTCTGTGTTCAACCCGGTGTTTGTATTCAAAGCCCAACCGGCGTCAAAAACACCAAATTAGCAACCAAAGACAGTCCAAAACAAAACTGCCGCGCCTATCCGGAAGCGGATTCTCCTTATCCGTTCACATCGGAAATGAAGGACTCGGCAATTTACAAGAATGTAAATTATTGCGATGAAAATC
>CAYHSR010000029.1:0-7705 GCA_964359335.1 uncultured Gammaproteobacteria bacterium
TGCATCTGCATTAGCGACAGGACTATTACGAAGGCCATTGTAAATTAAAGTTCCACCGGCATAATTCTCATTAAACACAAAAAAACCATTGCGAACGCGATTGCCCTTCATATCATAAAAACGCAAAAAATCGCCATTTTTAAATACAATGTCGGCCACTGTCTGCGAATCCCCTGCTCCCTGCAAGCTCTTCAACAATACTAAACCATCTTTGGGCTGGATAGTAACCGAACTAACAATTGACCCGTCATTAACGGCTGTATCTTGCGTGCCTTTTATTTTTTCATATTCAGTTCCCAAATCAACGGTTTTGGATTGATTGGTGGAATTGACCAGCGCCAAACCATTTTTATAATTGCGATACCAAACATCATCTTTAAATGAAACAAAACCGGTCTGCGAGACGGCTTCGCCTAATGGATTACCTAAGTCTATATTATATTCATCATACCACCAAACTTGTCCATGACTCTGATCGCCATAATCAAAAGAAAAATAGGTATTATCCACTAATAAACTGCTGCCTAAACCAAATCGCATATTACGCCAATCATTCTGGTTGCCTGTATTATTCGTATTCGCGTTAATTATATATAAGCGCGGATAATGATTATATTTTTGATTGCCGGCCAGATCAGACATAATCATAGACCAATTTCCGCCATATTCCCACGGCGTTGGAAACGTCTCAAACATTCGACCGTTTATATAATTTTGCATGGCTGAATTTGAACTGCCGTTAGTGACTATATATTTAGTTTTTAAATTTTGACTGGCATATTGTAAAAAATACACCGTGCCGTTCAGCCAGGTTGCATCCAATTTGGAAGCGCCGTCAATAACGCCATCGTCATCAATATCAATATTTCCATTGTTGGCCCAAGAAATTACATCACCGACAACATCATAAAATACGCCATCGACATTGGGTTGCGATACAACATAAGTATTCGTAAATTGCACTAAATATTCCGACCATTCTTTTGTCATCTTTATATTTTGCGTACCAGGCCAAGTTGAGATAATATTACCAGAACCGTCTCGCATCCACCAGTTGTTTTTAATATGCATATTCCTGAATAAATAATCTTGCGGATTCCAAATTGTGTGATAGCTCTGCGACGGCACATAGGCCAACATGATTATATTTGGATTTTTTTGCCTAATCTTATCCACGATTGATTTACGCATGGTAAACTTATCGGCGCTGAATATAATTACGTCATTTTTGGCTAATTTGGAAATGGAAACGTCGTCAGTTGGTAATTCATTAATAAAATAGCTGGCCAAATCCAGCGCTGAAACGGTTAAATCTCCAACAAAAAAAATGACTATAAATAGTCCGATGAAAACAGCGCAAATTGTGCGGTAAAAAGTTAACATATCCTTTTGTCATCCCGAACCCTTCGCAGGGGTGAGGGATCTCTGTCGGTAGTACGTTTACAAACCAATTATACTATTATATAAATCTTGCCATTGAAGATTCTGTTCTTTAATCAACTTAATTTTCTTTTCTCTTCGCCAGTTTTTTATTTCTTTTTCTCGATATATGGCGCTTTCTATATTAGTAAACCACTCATAATAAACTAATTTTTTACAATTATATTTTTTGGAAAATCCTTCGATATATCCATTCCGATGTTCATCTATCCTTCTAATTAAATCATTTGTTACTCCAACATAAATCACATAACTTATACTGGACATTATATATACATAGTAATTGTGATCTCTTGGTTTTCTCATAGATGAATTTTGAACGACAAACTTCGCACGGACAGAGATCCCTCAATCGCTGCGACGCTCATTTCGGGATGACAAAACTAATAACTCAACAATTTTTTCTTGACTATCCACCATCCAACTTTCAACGGATGCCTTTTAATCGCTGTCAGAGCTGTACAAATCATCCAAACCGGCATTTTGGCTTTGTCAATTTTATTTCTAACTGACTCAACTTCCTCCGAACACCAAAAATCGCCGAAATTTTTATAGATTTGTGTCTTGTCATCCCGAGGAGGTTCGCACCGACGAGGGATCTCTGTCCAATTGGTTGTTCGACGACCGGACAGAGATTCCTCACCTCCTGCGACGGAGGATTCGGAATGACAACACTGTGACAGTGAATTCAAAAAAACAGAGCTAATATTCCCCATTTTAAAATTATGTACCACTGACGGATAAATATCACCGGATGGATCAAGAAAAAAGAAATCACGTCCAGGGGCATTATCCAGTGGCTGATTTTTATCAGTGATAAATTTAAACATCAAAAAAGAATAATACGCTCGCGCCCATTTTTTGGGATTCCAAGATTTTAATTCCGAACTAATTAAATGGTGATACTGTTTTTTTAAACTAACCAGAGTTAACGAATCTGTTTCCTGACCCAAAGCCATTCCGTCTGTCAAACCCTCCTCGGCCACGTTATCCCATTTTTCTAAAGATTTATTTTGCTTGCCACCAAAATAAAATTCCGAACTCTGCGCGTAGCTGTGCGTGAATTGAATATCCAACTCGCGCGATAAATCATAAACTTTGGCTAATTGATTAACATTTCTTTCCGTAACGGTAAAACCAAGTCGTAAATTTTTCATTCCCAGCTTCTTCAATTCTTTGACTGTTGTAATCGCCTTATTAAAACCATTTGGTATGCCACGAATTTCATTATGACGCTCACCAATGCCATCAATGGAAATCGCCACGCCAATTTTTGGTATAATTTCTAAAATCTTTCTCATTCGTTCCAGTATTAAAGCAGTCGCAAAACCATTTGATGAAATTATGATTCGCGCTTGCGGGCAGGTTTCTTTAAGCGCTAAAATAATACCCGGTAAATCTTTACGCAAAAATGGCTCTCCGCCGGAAACATTAATATCAAGTAAACTGGTTGGTAATTTTTTTAATTCCGCAACCGCGATTTCCGGCGAATTTTTAATTTTCCAAATATCACACATGGTGCAACGGGAATTGCAGTTGTAAGTGACGGCGATGACGCAGTCGATTGGTTGATAACAAGACATATTGCTTAAAAAAATTCTAATTTACCTTGAATTACGAAACTATCAAAACTGTCATTGCGAGGAACCGCAGTGACGAAGCAATCTCGTCTATCTCATCTAAATATATAGACTGTGAACGAGATTGCTTCGTTCCTCGCAATGACAGATAAACGAGTTTCGTAATTCAAAGTAATTTAGTTTTTCATTTCTCGCACTCTCCACTCCGCGAAATTAAATCGGTGTGTCTCCACTCGCCAGCAATAAACGATAATGCCGGCTAACATCCAAAAATAAAACATGGAAGCGCGCAGTTCAAAAAACGGTCCAAAAAAACCGATTAACATCACTGCCGGCACAACACCAACAAATCCGCGCGCTAAATTTGTTTGATATTTTTCTTGTTTTTTATCAGCCACTAAACGAGCGCAATTAATCAAAGAAATAAACATGCCAATCCAACAAAACAACCCCAACGTCCCATTTTCGCCCCAAATACTAAACCAACTGTTGTCAATCTGACCATAAACATTTTCTATGCCAAACGGCAATCTTAAACGGTCATAAACATCGGTATTATACAAAGTACCGGCTACTCCTCCGCCAAAATTCCCTAAACCAACGCCAAAAAATGGACTATCGGCCACTACGACGCGCGGTGTATTCACGATAAAATAAAATCTACCATAACCTTCGTAACTGGCCCGCCAAGCGCGCGGATTCACCGCCTCCAATGATCTTTCAACCAGCCCCACGCGCGGTTTATCATAAATAGAAGTTAAGTTCCTAAACCACATGGCGTAAAAACTCAAATATATGACAAAAATAATTCCAGTCAAACCAATCCATTTTAAAAATTTTTTATCGCGCACGCTCCAACGCGCCACCACAACTATACCCAATATAGCGGCTAACCAACTGGCGCGGGAATAGGTAGAAATCAAAATTAAAATCCCTAAAAACAAAAAAATAATATAATACTTTTTTAAATATTTATCGCGCGTGGAGTAAAACCACGCGAATAAAATAACAATTCCGATTACTAAAAAACTTCCTAAATGATTATAACGGCCCATGGTAGCAACCATCCGTTGACCGGCTGACCAAAAGTGATCAAAACCGGACAAAACCGCGCCCATACCTAAATTAATCACTGAACCGCCAACTAAATATCTATCAAGCTGTCCGCCAGCCAAATACTGCGCCAAGCCAACTAAAATCTCAAACAGCATCATCCCTCCACCCAACCAAATCATATTTCTAATAACTTTAAAATCGTAATTGCTTAATAAAATAAGATAAAAAGCAATGGCAAAACGCAAAATCTGTCTAACGCCCAATAACCAAATCGCTGGACTATACCAGTTCAACAATAAAGAAACTAATGACACGCCTACAAACCCCAACAACCACTTATTAATCGGATTATCTGGTAAAATCTTTTTGGTCCTGTAATAATAAACCACCCAATACATAGCAGTCATAAGATATAAGAACAGCTCTGGTAAATATTTTACAATCGCGTAATAATCAATATCAACATATTTTAATACAAGCTCTTCCAATGGCAGCCAAACTAATAAAAAATACAAGATATAATGACTTTTTTTCTGATTATACAAAAGCCAAAAAATGGCTACAAATAAAGCCGAGAGTAAAAAAACGGTTAGAAATTGGTTGGACCAGTTGATTTTGAGAATATCCATATAGTAATTGTCATTCCGAATCCCCTGTCGCAAGGGGTGAGGAATCTCTGTCCAACAAAACAACCGGGGAGATCCCTCAGTCGCTGAGATGCTCCTTCGGGATGGCAATTTAGTATTACAACTTTATCTTAGCAAAAAAGGACGAAATAGGCAATGGCGGGGCTTTTATTTTATGCCAGATGTGATAAAATATAGACGATATGAGAATCTTGCAAGTAAATAAATACCTATATCCCAAGGGCGGGTCAGAGACCTATTTGTTTGCGGTTACTGAATTATTGCGAAAACACGGACATGAGGTAAAATTGTGGGGGACGGAAGAAAAAATAAGAGATAGAGATGAAAATAAGATGAGAGATAGAGATGAAGTAGAGATAATTGAACCGTTGGTTAAAGAATATCATTTTGGTAAAAATAAAAAAAACGGGTCTTGTCATTCCGAATCTTCCGTCGCAGGAAGTGAGGAATCTCTGTCCACTCCGACGACCGACAGAGATCCCTCAATCGTTGCGAAACTCCTTCGGGATGACAAATACAAAAGGCAAAACCTAATAACTGAATTATTTGCAAGCATTAAAAAAATCATTCACTTCATTTGGTCATTGGAAGCTAAAAAAAAATTTGCTAAAGTATTGGACGAATTTAAGCCAGATGTTGTTCATTTGCATAATATCTATCATCATCTAACCCCATCAATTTTAGCGGTGGCAAAAAAAAGAAAAATTCCAATAGTTATGACGGTTCATGATTATAGTTTAATTAATCATAACTATCTACTATTTGACCATAATCAAATTTGCGAAAAAACCGGATTGTCGTCGCTAAAAAATAAATGCATTGGGAACTCATATTTTAAAACATTAATTTCTTTGACGAAGTTTTTTGTTCAACAAAAAACCAAAGCGTTTCAAAATAATATTGATTTGTTTATTTGTCCAACGGAGTTTGTGCGGGAGAAAATGATTGTGAAGGGATTTGGGGAGAAAAAGGTGGTGGTGTTGGGATTACCAGTCGAAACTGTCATTCCGAACCCTTCGCAGGGTGAGGAATCTCTGTCCAATCGTCGTTCAATTGACGGGACAGAGATCCCTCAGTCGCTACGACGCTCGTTCGGGATGACAAACCAATCGCTTGAGATGACTCCCTACTCCCCACCACCCACTCCCTATATATTATTTGCCGGCCGGTTATCGCCGGAAAAAGGAATTGATTTGCTTTTAAAAATCGCGGAAAGATTACCGGAAATAAATTTTGTTATCGCTGGCGACGGACCATTTATAGAACATATAACAGAACACAAAAATAATGGAACACAAAAACACAATAACAATTTAACACTACTAGGTTTTCTTCTTCGTTCTCAATTACGTCAAGTAATGCAAAACGCCCATCTTGTCGTCGTCCCCTCTCTTTGTTACGAAACCGCGAATTTAGTTTTATTGGAAGCAATGAGTTTGGGTAAAACAGTCGTAGCTTCAAAATTAGGCGGAATGCGAAATTTAATTACAAACAAAAAAGATGGGATATTAGTACCGCTTATTTCAAATGATTTAGATAAAACAGCCGAAATGTGGATTGAGGAAATTAAAAAAATATTTTCTAATGAAGAATTGTTGACTAAAATCGGACAAGAAGCGATTAAAACGATTCAAACAAGACATGATCCGGAAGAGCACTATCAAGAACTGGAAAAAATTTATTTATCATTTGGATGATAAATTATTTCCATATCATTCAAATAAATCAACCATTTGCTGATGAGTGTAATGCTTGTTATGCCCATCATTGACACGCGTTAAAACCTCATCAGCGGTTTTTTTATCCAATAATTCTTCCAAAACCAAAACTTGTCGTTTGTCTAATTGACGCAATAAAACGGCTAACTGTTCTAAATGTATATTTAGTTTAAAGGTATTAGTATTATACATAAAATTTTAGGTTAAATTATCTGCTTTTATTATACCAATTAAATTTTTAATCGTCAAACAAAAAACCACCCAAATATATTTGGTGGTTTTTTCTTTGGCCGAGGGGGAATTTGTGAAAACAAATTCCGCCACTCAGCTTAATTTTTAAACCCTTACGCCGGTTTTTTTAATTTCACCGGTTAGCGAAAGCCTCGGAGTGACGGGCCACATTATTATCGTAATTTATCAAAATTTTCCGATTTTAGATCAATGTCATTCAAAATCTTTTTTAGAAGACCGACGCTGACATCCTCATTGCTATGTATCGGCACAACAGTGGTTAGGCCGTTATTATCATTTCTAAAAAAACAATGACTGCCATTTTGGCGAATCATTGTAAAACCTAATTTACCGAGAATTTTAATCAATTTTTTAGCTGAAATTGGAACTAATTTAGTCATAATCAAACACTAAACTCTAATCTTTGCACGCCTAAAAATTCCGTTTGTCTGCGAATGGATTTATTTTCTCGCACGCATAACGCGACCACTTCTTCCAAACGCTTGTATAGTTCCGGCAAGGTTTTAGCCTGAGTATAACAGCTCTTTAATTCCGGAACCGAACCAACAAACATGCCATTCTCATCTTTTTCAATAATAACTGAAAAATAATATTTTTTATTATTTATTTTTAACATAAAAATTATTATTTTTTTAATTAATGTTAGTATACCAACAAAAACATTACCTGTCAAACAAAAAACCACCCGAAAAGAGAACTGTCTCTGATAAATCTGGTGGTTTTTAGTTTGGCCGAGGGGTGAAATAAATCACACACCTCAGCCTGTTATCACATTCCTTTTCACCTTTTGGTGATCAGAAACATCGTTATGTCCATTTTTTTAAACGGTTGAGACCAAACCGGAGGTTTTTGCTACCCAGATCTCCTCAATCTGGGTGGGGGTTGGTTTGGGTTAATTACACCCTAACCAGCCTCCACTATTTCCAGTACAAATTTCATACCCCCCCCACAAGTAGGGGGAGTAAATCAAAATCTTACATCCCGGGGCCACATTGGCCCCGGTTGCCCCCGG
>CAYHSR010000030.1:0-7619 GCA_964359335.1 uncultured Gammaproteobacteria bacterium
TCTTCTTTTGGTTTTAACGCCATCAAAACTAACTGGCTATGTTGGCCGCTGTATAACACTTGGCGAAAATTATTATTTTCCCGAGTTAATTTTTCTATGTTTTCTTTGTAGCCACGCATATCATTTATAATTAATGAATAATATATTTGTAGATGGTGTGTTGGAATATATGCAACAGTTAATTTCATCGGTGGAAGTTAAATAGTGGTTACTGACGGCCGGCTTTCTTCCTCTCATTCTCCGTCAAAAATTGTTTTCTAATTCTAATATTTTTTGGCGTAATTTCCAGATATTCATCTTCGGCCACTGTCTCCAATCCTCGTTCCAACGTAATTTGCATGGGCGGAGTTAAATTGATCGCCTCATCTGAACCGCTGGCGCGCATATTGGTTAATTGCTTGCCTTTGATGGGATTGACGCTCATGTCTTCGCCTTTAGAAGTGTTGCCAATAACCATGCCTTCATAGACATCTATATTCGGACCAATATATAAAACCCCGCGCTCTTGTAAATTGGCTAACGCGTAACCTAATGCCTTGCCGGTAATCATAGACACCATTGAACCTACGGAACGTTTTTCAATCTGTCCGGCAAATTCTTTGAAGCCAATAACCTGACTGCACATAATCCCCTCGCCCCTGGTATCCATAATAAACTGTCCGCGATAACCCAATATACCGCGTGAGGGAATTGCAAATATCATGCGGGTTTGGCCGTTCTTGGCGCTCATATTCGTCATCAATCCTTTCCGTTTGCTCATTTTTTCCACAATAATTCCGACAAAAATATCCGGCACGTCAATCGTAATTTCTTCGTAAGGTTCGGATTTCTTTCCGGCAATTTCTTTAATAATTACTTGCGGTTGAGAAACTTGCAATTCAAAGCCCTCCCGCCGCATATTTTCCAACAAAACCGCCAGATGCATCTCGCCACGGCCATAAATCTTAAAATGATCAATCGCGGAAAAGTCAATTTTTAAACCAACATTAATTTCCAATTCTTTTTCTAACCGTTCTTTAATTTGCCGGCTGGTGACAAATTTTCCATCGCGTCCGGCGAAAGGCGAGCTGTTCACCAAAAAATTCATAGAGATGGTCGGTTCATCAATTTTAATAGCCGGCAATGGCTCTTGATCTTTATTCTCGCAAATCGTCTCGCCAATATAAATATCCGGAATACCGGCTATCATAACCAAATCGCCGGCCATAGCCACATCCGTATCTACCTTTTGCATACCCTGAAAAGTCTTAATTTTAGTAATAGCGCCAATTCTGATTTCGCCGTCCGATTTTTTAACTATTACTTTACTGCCGGTTTTTAACACCCCTTCATAGACGCGGCCAATCGCCAATCGTCCCAAATAATTATCATAAGCCAAATTAAACGGTTGCATTCTAAAAGGCGCCTCTAAATTTGAATTCGCCGGTTTAACGTAAGCTAAAACCGCGTCTAAAATCGGCATTAGATCTTTCCCTTCATCAGTCATATAACGTTTGGCCACGCCGATTTTGCCAATCGCATACAAGGAAACAAAATCCAACTGTTCATCATTGGCGTCCAAATCCATAAATAATTCCAAGACCGCTTCGTGCGCCCAAACCACATCCGCCGCCGGTTTATCTATTTTATTAAAAATAACAATTGGCTTTAATCCCAACTCTAAAGATTTTTTTAAAACGAATTTGGTCTGTGGCATTGGTCCTTCCTGAGCGTCAACGATCAATAAAACGCTGTCAACGCAACGCAAAACCCGCTCTACTTCAGAGCCAAAATCAGCATGTCCGGGTGTATCCACAATATTTATTTTGGTACCTTTATAAAACACGCTTGTGTTTTTAGAATAAATAGTAATTCCACGCTCTTGTTCCAAAGCATTGCTATCCATCGTGATATTGGCATCAGTAACCATACCGGTCTGACGCAACAAACCATCGGTTAAGGTAGTCTTACCGTGATCAACGTGGGCGATAATAGCGATATTTCTAATTTCCATACCCGGCATCACATTTGTCGTAAATTTTTATATTTCTTTCCAATTTTAAGACGGTTCATTTCTCTGTCAACTATAGCCTGTAATTTAGCAAAGTCAACATCTTCCTGCCCTTTTGATTTAGCCATTTGCTCTTCGGCGCGTTGACGAGCTTGTTCGGCGCGATCAACATCTATATCATCAACCCGTTCGGCGTTATCAGCTAAAATTACTAACTCGTTATTGGCTTTAACTTCCAAAAATCCGCCTGAAACAGCCATAATATGTTCACCATCTTTATCTTTTATTTTTAATTCACCTGCTTGTAAAACTGAAACCAACGGAATATGATTAGGCATTACCGTTATTTCACCACTGACCGTTGGAATTGAAACCTGAATAATCTCGTTTTCGTAAATTGTTTTTTCAGGGGTGACAATTTTGAATTTCATATTTTTATATCATCAATGCCACCCTTCATATAAAATGCTTGCTCATTTTTGTCATCATGCCGGCCATCTAATATTTCTCTAAACCCATGAATAGTGTCTGTCAATTTCACATATTTTCCTTCGGAACCGGTAAATGTTTCGGCTACGAAAAATGGCTGAGATAAGAAGCGTTGAATTTTCCGCGCGCGTGAAACGACAATTTTATCTGTATCAGAAAGTTCTTCCATGCCGAGAATGGCGATAATGTCCTGCAAGTCCTTATATTTCTGCAAAATCTGTTGCACCTCGCGGGTAGTGCGATAGTGTTCCTCGCCAACAATATTTGGATCTAGCATAGTTGAGCTAGAATCCAAAGGGTCAACTGCTGGATAGATGCCTAATTCTGTTAACGAACGATTAAGTACCACTGTTGAATCTAAGTGGGCAAAAGTTGTAGCAGGCGCTGGATCGGTCAAATCGTCTGCTGGCACGTAAACCGCCTGTACGGAAGTGATTGAACCCTTGTCAGTGGAAGTAATTCTTTCTTGTAATTTACCCATCTCGGTTGCCAGAGTTGGTTGATAACCCACAGCTGATGGCATACGGCCAAGCAGAGCGGACACTTCGGAGCCGGCTTGAGTAAAACGGAAAATATTATCAATAAATAATAATAAATCGCGTCCTTCTTCGTCACGAAAATATTCAGCCATAGCAAGCGCGCTTAAAGCCACGCGAGAGCGCGCGCCCGGCGGTTCATTCATTTGACCAAAAACTAAAGCGGTCTTGGCCAATACCCCGGATTCTTTCATTTCCTTATACAGATCATTACCTTCGCGAGTTCTTTCGCCAACTCCAGCAAACATAGAATAACCACCGTGTTCTTGAGCGATGTTGCGAATTAATTCTTGAATTAAAACTGTTTTACCGACACCGGCTCCGCCAAACAAACCGATTTTACCGCCTTTCAAAAATGGACAGATTAAATCAATAACTTTAATGCCGGTTTCCAATATTTCATATTTAATGGATTGTTTGTCAAAACTTGGAGACGGGCGGTGAATCGGATATTTAACTTCCACCTTTGGATCCGGCAAACCATCAATCGCCTTGCCGGTAACATCAAACATACGTCCAAGCGTTAATGGCCCAACTGGAACCGATATTGGCGCGCCAGTATCTATCACTTCTTGCCCCCTTTGCAACCCATCAGTTGAACTCATGGCCACTGTGCGCGCCGCGTTTCCGCCAAGATGTTGTTGAACTTCAAGAACTAATTCTTTGCCATCAGGCATTTTGGTTGTTAGAGCGGTGTAAATATTTGGCAAATTTTCCTCAAACTGCACATCGGCCACCACGCCGATTACTTGTAATATTTTTCCTTTATTCATACATTTCACGAATTAAAAACTAATTAATTAGCGAGAGCGGAAGCGCCGCCGACAATCTCCGAAATCTCCTGTGTAATCGCCGCCTGACGAGCTTTGTTATAATTTAAATTTAATTCATCAATCATATCGGTGGCTGCGTCTGACGCGTTTCGCATGGCTAACATTCTGGAACTATGTTCGCTGGCAGATGATTCAAGCATAGATTGATAAATTTGCGTCTCAACCAATCTTGGCAAAATAATTTTTAAAACTTCTGTTTGGTTTGGTTCAAATAGATAATCTTTTAAATCCAACGAACTTTTAATTTGTAATTCAAAAAGATTTTTACTACCGTCCAAACCGTCTATCATTTTTTCCAAATCAATTTGTGATATTGGCAAAACCTGTCTTAATTTTGCTACTTGATTAATGCTGGATTGAAAATCAGTATAAGCAATTACCACTTTATCATATTTTTTATTTTCATATTGAGAAATGGCCAACTTACTGATAATCAAAGCGTCATTTATTGTAGGTGTGTCGGAAATATCGCTAAAAGACGCGACCAAATTATAACCCATTTTTTTGGCGAACTGCGCGCCTTTTTTTCCAACGCCAATCACATCAATTGCTAATTTTTCCGTTGGCTCAAATACATGACCTTTGATTCTTTGCCGGCCGATATTAGTCGGATCGGCTAACTGCTTGGCGGTTTTTTTGATAATATTGGAATTAAAGCTCCCGCATAAGCCGCGATTGGAAGTAATTAAAACTATCAATAGTCGTTTTACCGGCCTAATTTCAAGCAAAGGTATTTTAACATTTTGATTAGACAAATTTACCAATAAATTCCAAGCCAAACCGGCATAGACGCGAGTGTCAACAGCCGCCTGAACGGCCTTGCGCATTTTAGCCGCTGCCACCATTTCCATAGCTTTGGTAATCTTGCGCGTATTTTTGACAGATTTGATTCGTCGTTGTATGACTTTGGTATTAACTGGCATATTTTACTGTCATTGCGAGGAACCGCAGTGACGAAGCAATCTCGTTTAACGACACATCGGTGAACGGGATTGCTTCGCTACGCTCGCAATGACACATAATTATATTTTAAAATCTTTACAAGCCTCTTTTAATTCACTCTCCACTTCCTCACTCCATTCGCCACCGGCAATCTTCTCCAGTAAATTCATTTTGGATTGGTTGAAATATTCATGAAATTTCTCCTCCCATTTTTGCATATCAACAACAGCTGTGTCGTTTGCGTATCCGTTTGATACCGCGTAAATAACCGCCACCTGATTGGCAACCGGCACCGGTTGATATTGCGGTTGTTTTAAAATTTCCACCAATCGTTGTCCAAGATCAATTTGTTTTTTTGTCTGCGGATCCAAATCAGACGCAAATTGGGCGAAGGCTTCCATTTCTCTAAATTGAGCCATGTTTAATTTTAATTTACCGGCCACTTTTTTCATTGGCTTAATTTGAGCCGCGCCACCGACGCGTGAAACCGAAATACCCACATTTAAAGCCGGTCTAATGCCGCGATAAAATAAATCGCCTTCCAAAAAAATCTGACCGTCGGTAATGGATATGACGTTAGTGGGAATATAGGCCGTAACATCGCCGGCTTGTGTTTCAATAATCGGCAGAGCGGTAATAGAACCACCGCCATGCTCTTTATTTCGCCGGCAAGCGCGTTCCAATAAGCGGGAATGAAGATAAAACACATCACCCGGATAGGCCTCCCGACCCGGCGGACGTCTTAATAATAAAGACATTTCGCGATAAGCCCAGGCCTGTTTGGATAAATCATCGTAAATAATTAAAACATCTCTGCCTTGATCCATAAAATATTCAGCCAAAGCCACACCAGCGTATGGGGCAATATACAATAACGGGGCCGGTTCGGAAGCGCTGGCTTTTACCACGGTGGTATATTCCATCGCGCCATGCTCTTTAAGTTTGGCCACGATTCTGGCCACTTTTGATTCTTTCTGGCCGATGGCGACATAAATACAGATCATGTCTTGACCTTTCTGATTAATAATAGTATCTATGGCCACCGCGGTTTTTCCTGTCTGGCGATCGCCAATAATCAATTCGCGCTGTCCGCGGCCAATAGGAATCATGGCGTCAATCGCTTTGATACCGGTTTGCACTGGCTGACTAACCGGTTCGCGACTCATTACGCCCGGCGCGATTTTTTCAATCGGATAAAACTTTTTGGCTTTTATGGCCGCTCCGCCATCAACGGTCTGACCTAATGGATTGATGACTCGGCCGATAAACTGTTCACCGACCGGCACAGACAAAATTCGGCCGGTTCTTTTGACCAAATTGCCTTCTTTAATATGCCTGAATTCTCCTAAAATAACCGCGCCAACGGTTTCGGTTTCCAAATTTAACGCCACGCCAAATGTATCTTCGGGAAATTCCAGAATTTCATTGTATTGGCATTTATTCAAACCGCTCATGCGGGCAATACCATCACCCACTTCAATGACTTTACCTATCTCTTCTGTCTCAATGGTTTTTTCAAACGCAGCGATATTCTTTTTTAGTTCTTCCACGATTTTAGTTATTGATGACATATTTTTTTAATTTTAAACCGTTGAATAATTAAGACATTATTTGTTTTAATCTGTTTAACTGCGTCTTCAAACTCCCATCAAAAATAATTTCGTCGGTTTTAATCATCAGACCGCCTAATAAATTTTTATTAATTCTCTCTTTGCTCTCTGTTTGATCGCCAAAAACTTTTTTAATTTTTTCTATAATTTCTTTGCTTAAAACTCTGGCGCTGGTAATTTCTATATCCATTATTCTCTCTTGCTTTTTAGCGTAATTAATAAATTCGTAGATAATTTTATCAGCGGATTTTAATTTATGATTATCGGCTAATAATTGCACGAATCGCGACAAAACACTTTCTAAATCTTTTCCAGACAAATCTTTGGCGACTTGATAGAGCGCGATGGCGTATTGTGCATCAGACATCATATTTTAATATTTTTCACACTTTTTAAAATCAGCTCTTTATCTTTTTTATCATCAATTTTTTCTTCCAAAATTTTTTCCAACGCCAACGTTACCAATTCGCCGGCTTGTTTTTTTATTTCCATAATCATTTCTTCTTTTTCTATAATAATATTTCGTTTGGCCTGATCAACTAATAATTCTATTTCTTTCTTGGACTTATTTTTCATCTTTTCACCCAAATCAACCGCTTCAGCGCAGGCTTTAGTCATAATACCGGCCGCTTCTGATTTTGCTTCATCAATCTTTTCTTGAAATTTCTGTTCACTCTGGCGCAAATTAACGTCAATTTCTTCAGCCTTCATTAAACTGTCTTCAATCTTTTTTTGTCTTTCCGCCATCTTTTTAGTTAATGGTTTTAAAATTAAAAACCACACGATTAAAGCTACCACCGCGAAATTAATCAATTGAAAAATAAACATTGTTGGATTCATTCCCAAAGAAGCCAACACGCCTTCCGAGGCCGCAACGGTTGACACTTCGGCGCTTTCGGCAATTGTTTTAACGACTTCCGCCGCGTATGCGATATTCATAATAATATGACTATTTATTTTTCTGCGATTATATTTTTATAATAAAATAATTTTGTCTTATCCAACCTCTAAAAACAGAGATTGGATTGGCACTAAGTTACTTTAGGGTGAATACGACCACCAAAGCGTAAATAGCGATCGCTTCGGCAAAAGCCGCTCCAAGTAGCATTGGTACAAATAATTTTCCAGATGATTCTGGATTACGACCTATACTCTCCATAGCTTTAGCCACCAGGCGGCCAATGGCCAATGCCGGGGCAAAACCGCCCAAGGCCATTGT
>CAYHSR010000031.1:0-7519 GCA_964359335.1 uncultured Gammaproteobacteria bacterium
TTTAGCAAATTCTTCCGCCATTCGCTGATCAAATTGTTTGCCTCGAGGAGATAATAAAATCGTTTTTTTTGATTTTAGATTTTTGATTTTAGATTTTTTTAAAGCGCGAAGTTTTTTGAGCGCTTTATAAATCAATTCACACTTCATCACCATCCCAGGTCCACCGCCATAAGGCGTGTCGTCAACAGTCTTGTGGTTATCTTCAGTAAAATCACGCAAATTAACCGGCTTTATTTTTATAATATTATTTTTTTGCGCCCGACCCAAAATACTCTCGGAACAGTAGTTGGAGATAAGGTTAGGAAAAATTGTGATGATGTTGAATTTCATAACTTCATAAATAAAAATAACAAATAATATAAAAAACCTCTGAGACAACGACACTTGACATCTACCTTCAAATTATGTTATATTAATAATGTCTATTGGTTTAATCATAGACCAATATGGTATTACATCCAAGAACCACCTTCCTCGCGGAGGGTGGTTTTGTTTTTAATTTTTTCTGCGCTGTAATTCCCTATCTCGCCAAATATCTCCATCAATTTTTAAAACATCAAAATAACCGTCCCCGCCAGTACGCAATTCTTCGGACACATTATTTTTGGATGAAAAAATATAAACTTTTTTACCTTGTGATTTCAGATGAGTGACTAACGATAAAAAATCGTAATCGCCAGTAAACAATATTGCAACCTGATATTTCTCGATGTGGTACATGGCATCAATAGTAATTTCTACATCCATGTTTCCCTTCTCCTCTATGGCTTCACCATGTTCAGTGATAACTTTAATTTGTTTAAGCTCTTTTTTTCTAACCTCAAAACCCAGCCCTCTTTTTAAAAAGGTAAAAAATTTATGTTTATTATCCAAACTATAATTTCTCGTCCCATCGGCGGGATAAGCTGTATAATAAAATACCTTTATAGAACCACCAAAAAATTTATCTTTAATATAATTAGCAAGCTTTTGATAATCAAAAAATCTTCCTTTTGCTTTTTGGGCCTGCCACAAATTTGAAGCATCAATAAAAACGTATATTGTATTTGTATCCTGAATCATAATAATTTTACTTGCTTCAATAGTATACCAAAATTCCTTACATAATTGCAAATAAAAACGACTCCCATTTTATTGAGAGCCGTTAAAATGATAAACAATTACTTTATATCATCAATATCCAAATTATCAACCGCGCTGGTATCAACCGGAGCTGAACTCATCGGAGTTCTCATCCGAGCCGGACCTCGTCCACCAACCGGTTCATTAATCTTTAAATTAACGCGGGCATTGTTTTTAGCGCCAACGACACGCAATAAAGTGCGAATAGCGCGTGCGGTTTGTCCGCTCCGTCCAATAACTGAACCCATATCAGCTGGGTTAACGTCTAGGGTAATTAATACCCCTCTCTCATCAACGGTACGTTCGGCTTTTACATCATCTGGAAAATTAACAAGCGCCTTGACCATTGTGACTAAGTATTCTTTGTCTTCCATAACAAATATGATTAGAATTGATTAATATGTTTCGGATCGACTCCCGAAATGATTTTAATATTATAAATGATTCAATAAAAATGTCAATAAAGGATTTCTATGCTATATTCTCAAATTTAACTTCTTCCACTTCTATGGCTTCTTCGGCTTTTTTAGCCTCTAAGACTTCCTTCGCTTTTTTCTTCACATCAACATCTTTAACTTTTTTTTCGTCCAATTTCTTTCTACGTATATTGGAAATAGTCACTGACTTTCTTTTTTCTCCATGAACAATTCCTAATTTTAATAAAATATTATGAACAGTATTTGATGTCTGAGCGCCAATTTTCAACCAATACTTTATTCTTTCTTCTTTGACCACCAAACCATTAACCTTATCTCGTGGATTATAGGTACCCAAAATTTCCACATGTCTATCCTGTGGATCTTTATTTTTTTCTGAGATGATAAACCGATAAGAAGGAAACTTTTTTTTTCCGACTCGTTGTAAACGGATAGTTAACATAAATATATTAATGTTATGGTTCAATTGCTCAATTGTTTTTTAAGCAGTGAAATTATAATATAGATTGGGATTTTTGTCAATGATAAATTTTGTGTTAAATTTTAGGCTTAAAAATTACTTTCTAAACAGCGTATCGCAAAATTTTTACTTCACGCTTGAGCACTTTTGCCAATTCCGACGATTCTATTTCCAACTCATAACGTGTCTGTAAATTCAACCAAAATTGGGCGTTTACGCCAAAATAACGTCCTAAACGAAGGGCGGTGTCAGCAGAAATAGCCCGCTCGCCATGCACTATCTCATTAATTCGCCGCGCCGACACGGAAATATCTTTAGCCACGCGATATTGAGTTATTTTTAGTGGCTTTAAAAATTCCTCGTTAAGAATTTCACCGGGATGAATTGGGTGAATTTTTTTAGCCATATAATTTATTAAAAATTAATGATAATCTACTATCTCTACACAATCTATATATGCGCTGTCGTCAAAAGAAACATGGTGTTTCACATTGTTTCGCTCGTAATAACAACATGTCCTTAGTTCATTCTACATGCCAATCACAATTCTTAACTTTTCACTTTTAGTTTTTAATTATTCCAACTTCACACTCAACAACTTACTCATCCCATCTATTCCCATCGTCACCCCATACAAAACGTCGGCGCTGTGCATAGTGACGCGATTGTGCGTAATAATTATAAACTGTGCGCGTTGGGAAAGTTCCAAAACAATTTTAGAAAACCGACGGGTATTGGCCTCATCCAAGGCGGCTTCCACTTCATCTAACACCACAAACGGCGATGGGTTGTAACTTAACACCGCGCAGATCAGGGCGATGGAAGACAACGTTCGTTCTCCGCCGGAAAGAGTATTGATATTGGTAATTTTCTTACCGGGCGGACTGACCATAATGTCAATGCCGGTGATGACTTTTTGTTTGGTGGATATATTTTTTTCTCCATTCGCTGTTTTACTTATATCGACGAGATTGCCACGTCCTCCCTCCGGTCGTCCTCGCAATGACATCTCTAACCCTTCCTCTGTTTCTTTCCCCACAAAACTCTCATTCCCCTCTTCCCCATAAACTTCACTCATCTCAGCTTCACCGCCGTCAAATAAAATTTTAATATAACGTTTGAATTCTTGCCTGATTTCTTTAAACGCTTTCTCGCTTTTCTTTTTCATTAAAATATCTAATTCCAAAATCATTTTTTCCAAATTACCAATCGCGGTCTGTAAATCGTCAATCTGATTAGACAAAAATTCATATCTCTCTTTGGTCTGACTATGTTCTTCCAAAACACTATGATCAATGGCGCCAATTAGACTTAAATCATAACGATATTTTTGAATTTTACTATTGCACTCCGGTAAATCCTCTTGTTTAGCCGGTGGTATTCCACGTAAAATAATATTTTGAATACTTTCGCCCAATTCAGCGTAAACTTCTTCTGTCAAATTTTCTACCCGTGTTTCTATTCGCGCTAAACTCACTCGTAAATCATTTCTTTGCGACAAAATCTCATTCACTTGTTTCTGCGCTGTCTGCATCTGTTCCTGCCAAACAAACAATTGTCTTTTCTTGGCTTCTTCTTGTTCGTTGAATTGACGCAGTTGATTTGCCAAATTCGTTATCTTATTTTCTTTTTCCTTAATCTGTTTTTCCAACATAGAATTACCCTGATTTAACTGTAATAAAACCTCTTTTAATTGTCGAGGATTATCGGCCTGCGTAATCGCCAAATCTTGACGTAATCCGGCCGAATCACGCCTAACAACTTGCTGATTATTATATAACAATTCTAATTTTGCCAAAACCGCTTCCCGATTTTTGTTGGCTTCCGCCTCGGTCAGCCGATTATCTTCCACTTGCTTGGACAACGTTTCAATTTCTTCTCTAATTTGAATAATATTTTTTTCGGTTTTCTGCAAATCAACTTTACTGACGCTAATTTTTTGCGCGAAAGTCAAAGAATTATTTTTGCGATGGCGATATCCACCACGCATCACACCACTTTTTTCCACCAAATCGCCATCTAATGTCACCATTTTAAATAGACCAATGCCAATTTTTTGCGCTACAGCGATACTGTCAATTACCAACGTTCGACCAAAAACAAAGGAAAAAATATTTTCAAACTTCTCGTCAAATGATAATAAATCTTTCGCCAAACCATAAACGTCGCTAATATTTAAAACATCTCTAAATTCACCGCCGACATTATAAGCTTCAATTTTATTACGTAGCAAAAAAGTCGCTGTCCCCAAATGATTGAAACGCAAAAACTCAATCGCTTTTTTAGCTGTCTCGTCATCTTTGACTACTAAAGATGACAAATAACTGCCAGCCGCCACTTCCAAAGCCACACGATATTTTTCATCCACTTCCGCTAATTCCGCTAACATTCCATAAACCACGCCAAATTTGGAACGATTATCCAGGATCGCCTCAACCGCGGTCAGACCGCTGTATTGGCGAAAATTTTGATCGGAGCGTTCTTCAAAAACTTGTTTTTCCAAACGAGATAAATCCAATAACAGTTGATTTTTTTGTTGCATCTTGTCTGCGGTCTTAAAATGATAATCGGAAATTTGTTGCGCTAAATTTTTTTCATCAACTTCCAATTTATTTATTTGCGCTTGCAATTCGTTTTCCTTCCACTGCAAATCGGTTAGCTTATTTTTTATCCAACTGACATTTTGCTTGCCAGCCAAGCTGTATTCCACTTGAGCCTGTCCTTGTCTGACCGCTAACTCACGTTCTAAAGAATTTTTTTCTCTAACTAATCGCTGATGTTTGTTTTGTAATTCATCAAAGGTCTGTTGCCGGCTCTCGGACTTAGCCAGTTTTGCCAAATTCTCCTGAATAGCTTGCAAATTAGCAAATTGCTGACGATAATTTTCCTGAATTGTTTCTATTTCCTTTGTTAAATGGCTTTGTTGGGTTTGATTATCAAACCAGATGGCTGTATAATAACTTTCTTGCGACTCACGCAATTTTAATTCCAATTCTTGACGTTTTTCTAACTTTCTTACTTGTCGCGAAAGTAAGCGCAATCTTGGTTCCACCTCGCGCGATAACACTTCGGCTTGGGCGATATTTTCTCGAGCGCGCGTTAATTTTAGATCGGCTTGATGCTGTTTAATTTTAAATTCTTTAATCCCCGAAGCCTCATCTAAAAAATCTTTACGTTCGTCTGGACTAACCATAAGCAATCTGTCAATCATGCCTTGCCCCACAACCGTATAAGCATGTTGAGAAAATTGAGATTGAGCTAACAACAAATGAATATCAAACAGTCGTACAGGGTTGTTGTTAATAATGTATTCCCCATCGCCAGAACGAAATAATCGGCGTGTAATGACGATTTCTTCATAGTCGGATAGAACTCTTTTGTCGCTATTATCCAAAATCATGGTAACTTCAGCCACGCTTAACTGCCCTTTATTTTCCGAACCGGCAAAAATAATATCCGAACTTTTTTTACCGCGCAATATCTTATAACTTTGTTCTCCCATTACCCAACGAATCGCGTCCGAGATATTGGATTTACCAGAACCATTTGGGCCGACAATGCCGGTAACGCTAAAACGACCATCTTTAAATGGCAAAAGATTCAACACGGTTTTTTCCATAAATGACTTAAAACCCTTGATTTCAAGACGCTTAAGATACATAAGTGACAGATATTATAACATATCTTGACAAGGGTTGAAAATAGAGATATAATAAAAAGTTAAATTTTCAATACTCATCTGTGTAGTTATGCTCAATTTATCTCTATCCCAAAAAATTCACTCTCACCTCCAACAAACTCAACGCATTCTTATCGTTCCCCACCAGAATCCTGACGGAGATGCTATCGGGTCAATGAGCGCGTTGGCGGAATATTTGCTGAATTATCTAAAAAAAGAAGTTGATGTTTTTTGCGCGACCGCAATTCCACCCAATTTAAAATTTATCCCGCATAGTCATCTAATCAAGACCGATGAATCATTATTCAGCCAAAGCAATCTTGACGCAATTATAGTGGTGGACTCAGGCGACTTACGTTATGCAGGAATCCATAAATATATTAAAAATCATCCGGCCAAAATCATCAATATTGATCATCATCCAACCAACGAACAATTTGGACATTTTAATTTAGTAAACCACCGCGCCAGCTCCGCTGCCGAAGTTGTGGTTGATTTTTTTAAAGCCAATCAAATCAAACTCAATAAAAATATGGCGACGGCTCTATTGACCGGTATTTTAACCGATACCGACAATTTTACCAATGGCGCAACTACTATGCGCGCGCTTAATATCGCCGGCGAACTGTTGCGATCCGGAACAAACATCCGCCAAATTAACCGCTGGACCCTAAAAAATAATTCCATCAACACTTTAAAACTCTGGGGAGTTGTTTTAAATCGATTAGAATACAATCCAATCAAGGATATGGCTTACACTTATCTAACACGAATAGATTACCAAAAATACGAATTGGACGAAAAAGAAGTGGACGGCATCTCAAATTTTATGAATACGATCGGCGGAGTTAAAGTGGGATTATTTTTAAAAGAGACCACTGACGGCAAAATTAAAGGCAGTTTTCGCACTACCCGCGATGATGTGGACGTGTCAGCTATGGCCAAAAAACTGAACGGCGGCGGACACAAAAAAGCGGCCGGTTTTACCGTGATCGGAAGCGATATTCAGACGGTATTAAATCAAATTTTGACGGCTTAAGAAATTAAGGATATAATATCAATATTAAATTCAAAATTGAAAATTAATAAAATATTTTATGATAAACACAACCAATCAATATTTAATCCCAACCGTTATTGAAAAGACCAATTACGGCGAACGGGCTTATGATATTTATTCTCGTCTGCTTAAAGACCGAATAATCTTTTTGGGCACGACAGTTGACGATATGGTGGCCAACGCGATTATCGCCCAACTATTATTTTTAGAAAACCACAGCCCTGATAAAGATATTAAACTATATATCAACTCCCCTGGCGGATCAGTGACAGCCGGCATGGCGATTTATGACACTATGCAATATATCAAATCCGATGTAAGCACAATTTGCGTCGGCCTGGCCGCCAGTATGGCCGCGGTAATATTGGCAGCTGGCGCCAATGGCAAACGATTGGCTCTGCCTAATTCTGAAATTATGATTCATCAAGTAATGGGCGGGATGGAAGGCCAAGCCAGTGATATCAAAATTCGCGCTGAAAGAATTTTAAATATCAAAGATCGTTTAAACAAAATTTTAGTTCATCACACTGGCAAACAACTTAACGATATAGAACGAGACACTGATCGCGATTACTTTTTAACCGCGGAGGAAGCGATGAAATATGGAATTGTGGATAAAGTGATTAAATAATAAACACAAGCATTAAAAAGAACGGTTTTGCGCCGTTCTTTTTTTTATTTATCGCTTATTATACTTACAAACTATTTATTCAACGCCGCTTTGGTCTGCGGACCAACATAACCCACGGCTGATATTCCAT
>CAYHSR010000032.1:0-4348 GCA_964359335.1 uncultured Gammaproteobacteria bacterium
GATGGCAATGAAGTGTTTTATCCAAACTATCCGTACAAGAGCGGTGTGACAAAAGAGTTAGTAGAGTATCAGGTAAATATAAGTCATTCTATTATAAAAAAGTACGGCTTAAAGCCAAATGATTTGGTTGTGGATGTGGGCTCTAATGACGGTACGTTGCTAAGCGGTTTTAAAAATACAGAAATTCGAACACTTGGAGTAGAGCCAACAAATATAGCTAAAATTGCCAACGCAAACGGAATTGAAACAATTCAGTCTTTTTTTGATATCAAGACTTCGGAGCAGATTAAAGAAAAGTACGGACCGGCTTCTGTAGTTGTTACCACTAATACTTTCGCGCACATGCAGACCATTGGAGAGTTTATTATGGGAGCTTATAATTTACTAAAAGATGACGGGGTATTCATTTCTGAAACACACTATTTATTAAATGTGATTCAAGGCGGACAATTTGACACGGTTTACCACGAACATTTAAGAACCTATTCTCTTAAAGGGCTTGTTGCGCTGTTCAATCAGTATGATTTTACAGTAACATACGTTGAACGAGGAGATAGGTATGGAGGAAATATACGCGTTCATGCAACAAAAGGGAAAAATAGAGAAGTCAGTCCAGAAGTCGGTAAGTTGTTAAAATTAGAGGAAGAATTTGGGCTTGGAAAGCTTGATGTTTTTGAAAAGTTTGCTAAACGGGTAAAAACTGCGCGGCTAGAATTTATGGATTTCTTAATTAAAACGAATAAGGCTGGAAAACGCATAGTTGGCAATTCGTGCCCCGGCAGGAGTTCTACTTTATTGAATTATTATGGAGTAGATTCAGAGTTGCTGCCATATTTAGCAGAACAGCCAACATCGCTTAAATTGGGGATGTATCTGCCAGGAAAGCATATTCCAGTAGTGAATAATCAGCGTCTTATAGACGAGCAACCTGATTTTGTTGTTTTATTAGCATGGCATTACGCAAAGCCGATTATGGATCAGTTAAAAGCAAGAGGGTTAAAGTCTGACTTTGTAATTCCGTTGCCTGATTTTAAAATAGTAAAAAATTCGGAGTAGAATAAAATATTATGTTAAAAATTGGAATAATTGGATCAGGATTTGGACTTTATGGTCTGTTGCCAGCGTTCAATTCTATAAAAAACTGCCAAGTTGTTTGTATTTGCGGGAAAAGAACAAAACGTTTAGTTGAGTATTGCAAGAGTGTAGGCCTCAAGAAAATTTATTACAACTGGAAGCTGATGTTAGAGAGTGAAAAATTAGACGCGCTCGCATTGGCAGTTACGCCAAATGCGCAGTATGAAATTGCGAATGCGGCGATAAGAAAAAGTATTAGCATATTCGCTGAAAAACCGCTGGCAGCAAATTATGAGCAGGCCAAGGATCTTTTAGATCTTGCCGTAAAAAAGCGGATTATTCACACGATGGATTTTATCTTTCCGGAAATAGAAGAATGGCAAAAAGTAAAACAAATTATAGATAAAAAAAAATATGGGAAATTAAAACATATTTCTGTGAATTGGAATTTTTTAAGTTATGATATAAAAAATAAAATTTCATCATGGAAGACCGATGCTAAAGATGGCGGTGGGGCATTATCTTTCTTTTTTTCACATGCGTTATATTATTTAGAATGCTACGCCGGAGAAATTATTGACGCGAGAAGCGCGTTTTCTTATTCCGCCGAAAGTAAAAATGGAGGAGAAGTTGGCGTGGATACGCTTATTAAGTTTAAAAATGGAATTTGTGGTAATGCCAATATTTATTCTAACGATAAAGGTTTGAGCCGGCATCAGGTGATATTTATTTGCGAAAAAGCCACGATTGTTTTAGAAAATGAAAAAAGTGTAACAGAAAATTTTAAAATAAATATTTATAATGAAAAAAATTCCAGGCGGTTATTTGTTAAAAAAAGTAAAGTCATAGACAAAAATGAAGATGAACGAGTAAGAATAGTAAGAAAAATTGCCGGTAGGTTTGTGAAAGGGTGTATTGGTAAAACTCAAGTTAAACCTTCTTTTGCGGAAGGGCTTAGAGCGCAATCTCTTATAGATAAGATTAGAAAGAATAAGATATAAATTTATACAATTATGAACAATCCTGTTATTAGCATTTGTATTCCAACTTATAATCGCGCTAAGTGTTTGCGGCAATGCATAGAAAGCATTACGGAACAATTTAAAGATACTCAATCGCGAGATAATGTTGAGATAGTAATTTCAGATAATGCCAGCGTGGATGATACGGAAAGTTTGGTTAAAGAATTTCAAAAAGAATTTTCTAATATTTATTATTATAAAAATTCTGAAAATATAGGGGTTGATAGAAATATATTAAATGCAGTGGAAAAAGCGAAAGGGGAATGGGTTTGGTTTTTAGGAGATGACGACGCATTATTTTCCGGTGCCATAGATTATATGTTGCAAGAACTTAAACTTGGTAAGTTCAAATATTGTCTTGTAAATTGTTTGGGCTATGATAATAGCCTGTCTAATCCTGCCGTGCGAGATCCGAATTTTATGATTGAGTCTAATCAGTATTTTACGACTTTGCGGGAGTGCATAATAAAGATGGACCAAAAGCATCTTGTCGGTTATTTTAATGGTTTATCAATACAAATTTTTAAAAGAACGTTATGGCAAGCTTGGCCGAATAAGCAGGAATATGTTGGTACAAGCGGTATCCACCTACATACTTTGCTTTCTGTAATGAAAGAAGAGAGTTTTGCAATTATAGCAAAACCGTTAGTTAAGGTTCGCGCCGCCAATATACGTTGGGATGCATTCCCCGGGTTGGAAACTTTAACAAAACGCGCTCGGGCGACTACAAAAGGTTTGCTTTGGATACTTGAAACATACAAAATACCCCATTCAAATATTGCTTTAAAGTTTGAGCAGTACAGATTTCTTTTTGTGAGTTGGCTAACTGTTGCGTTAAAAAAGTATTTTTTTAGAAGCCAACATTCACGCGATTTAATAAAAAAATTATTAGGTAAACTTTAAAAATATGAGTAATATTTCATTTGTAATTTTTACAAAAAATGAAGAGAAAAGAATAGGTTATATAATCCGTAATTTTATTAAATACGGAGAAGTATTGGTTTTTGATGATTATAGTAATGATAAAACACAAGAAATTGTCGAAAGTTTGGGTGGAAAATTTATCACCAGACCACCAACAATTAAACAGCCAGACACCATAGAAATGTATTCATTTGCTAGGCAATATATTATGAATGATTGGATTTTTTGGGGGTGCGCTGATCACATGTTGCCCGTTGAGTTGCTAGAAAAAATGCGTGAAATTTCCCTGCAGAGTAAATATAAGTGCGCGCAAGTTCCAATATTTACATATTTGTTTGGCGATACAAAAAATCCCGCTCACAAGGGTTATAACTCCAGATTTTTTAAAAAAGATTCGGTGAACTTTGCGAATAATTATTTTCATGGGCTTGGTCAGTTTACGGGTGCAAAAGACGAGATATTGTTTCTCCCCATGTGTGAGGAGTACGCCATTCATCATTATAGCCTGTACGATTTGCATAAATTTCTATCCAAGCATCTGGCATACGCGGAAGTTGAGGCGCAAGAAAAATTTGAGAAAAATAAAAAATTTAGTATTTTTTTAATGTTTGGCGCAATGTTAAGATATTTTATTATGTTTTATAAATATTCATTTAGAAACGGGGTGAGGGGGTTGAATGTTGCAATTCTTTATGCCTTTTTCAGATCCATGGTTTATATCAAGCTTTATGAAATAGAAAATGGTATAAATTTGGAATCTATTGAATCAAAATTTACAAAATCAAAAGAACAAATCTTAAAAGAAATTGAGAATGTAAATAAATTATGAAAATAAAATACTACCTAGGTAGAATTCTTGTAAGAATTTTTGGGCTAAAAAATAAGTTTTCTTATTCTCAGTTAAATGAGGATAATATTATTGATTGGTTGACTGGTTATAAACAGAAAGGAATCTATATTGATATCGGAGCTTATCATCCGGACAAAATTAGTAACACAAAGTTGTTTTATGAAAGGGGCTGGAGAGGAATAAATATCGAACCAAGTTTAATTGGGTATAAATTATTTTGTGAAAAGAGGCCGGAGGATAAAAATTTAAATTGCGCTGTTGGCGAAGGAGAGACTGATTATTTTGGCGATGAAAACGAATCTTCCGGCGCTACTTGTGTGAAGGATTTAGCAGAATCTAGAGGAATTACAAAGCGCAGAAAAATAAAATTAAAGCCGTTAAGAGAAATTTTTGCAGAGAACAATTTAAAGAAGGTTGATTTTATATCAATAGATGTAGAATCGTTTGAAGATCCTGTGTTAAAAAGTAATGATTGGGA
>CAYHSR010000032.1:4358-7488 GCA_964359335.1 uncultured Gammaproteobacteria bacterium
AAGTATGATTTTTTGAAACAATTTGGGTATAGTATGGTTTTTTGGGATGGAAACAACTCGTATTACAAATTGAAAAATTTATGAAATTATCTTTTTTTCAAACAGTCATTCAAAAAATACGGCAAAAAACTCCACTATCTATTCGGCAAAAGATCGGTCCGGTGATTGCTTTTGTTTTATATTATTTTAATATATATTTAAGACCAAATCGCAAACGACCGAAAGTGTTGTCTGTTAATGAAACGATAGATCTGATAATCGAAAAAAATCTTTCAGTGATAAGATTTGGCGATGGAGAAATATCACTGATAGACTGGTTGGATTTGGGTTTTCAGGAATATAATCAAAATTTGGCCGAAAGGTTGGAGAAAATCATTAAAGCTGACGAAAAAGGATTGCTAATTACAGTGCCGGGAATGTGGGAAAGACAGGACTGGCAGGAAGATTACGCGTATAAGTTTGGAGTCCATTATCTTTATCGGTATGGGCATATCTGGAAAAGTTTATTATCCAATGATCGAGTATATGGGGACACGGGCATGACTCGTTTTTATCTTGCTACAAAAGATAAGTCTAATTGCGCCCCAATTTTTAAAAAATTATTTTACATTTGGGAAGGAAAAGATGTTGTATTAATTGAAGGAGAAAAAAGTCGTTTAGGCGTTGGAAATGATATGTTTAATAAAGTGAAATCATTGCAAAGAATATTATGCCCGCCCGAGAATGCTTTTGATAAATACGATGCGATTAAAAATGAAGCCGTAAAAGTCGGTAAGGATAAATTAATTTTACTGTCTTTGGGCCCAACCGCAAAAGTGCTGGCTTACGATTTGTTTTTATTAGGATATAGGGTTATTGATATTGGCCATATTGATATGGAATACGAAATGTTTTTAAGAAAAGCCCCTAAGCAGGAAAAAGTAAAATATAAATATTTTAATGAAATTCATGAAAGAAATCCGGAAGATTGCGCGGATCCCAAATATTTAAGCCAGATTATAGCAATGGTAAATTATTAACGGGTCAATATGAAGAGCGTATTGTCTTATTTAAAAATTTGGAGCGACGATTTTACCGCGTCCATTTATTTGTCAAAAATACTGGGTTTAATTTTGACATTGGCGTATTTTATTTTCACGCTTAATAAGGACAAAGCAAAATATTTTAATAGAAAAAATAATTATTTTTTGAATCTAAGGCAAAAGCTGATTCAAAAATATATCAAGCCCTTTGACGATAAATTTAACGCGGATTTTTTAAGGGGCGATAGATATGATTTTAACGGCGTATACTTACCCAAAATGGAAAGCACCTATCAGGTGCGTATGGTTTATGACGATTTGTTAAAAATTTATACGGAGTATGGCGATAACTACGATTATAAGCTGGTTGACGAATTGGATAAAACCCCGCGGAAAGGTTATGGTTATCCCGCGGAGGGATCTTATTGTTATGTCGGGCCAAATGGAGAGGATATTACGATTAAAAAAGGGAATGTGGTGATAGATGCCTGGGCATGGATTGGCGATTTTTCCGCCTACTGCTCAAAAAAGGGATCGACTGTTTACGCGTTTGAACCCTATCCCATGCATCTATCGTTGTTGGAAAAAACCGTTCAATATAACGCGGGCAATGGCGGGTCTATTTTTGTGGTGCCGTTTGGGTTGGGAGATAACGAAGGACGCGAGAATTTTCAAGAGTATGATGATCATAGCGCCGGTAGCGGTTTTGGGCAAAGCGACGATAACGTTGGCGTAAAATTAAACATAACTACCCTTGACGCCTGGGTGGAAAAAAACAATATACCGAAGGTTGATTTTATCAAGGCGGATATTGAGGGTTATGAGAGGAAATTACTTGCGGGCGCCGTGAACACTCTTAAAAAATTCGCGCCCATTTTATCGCTGTGCACTTACCATTTGCCGGATGATTTCGAAGTGTTGTCGGGCATTATTTTAAAGGCGAATCCGAGGTATAAAATTATTCAAAGGAAAATGAAATTGTTTGCCTACGTATGAAAAATTTTGCTATGAAAAAAATACGCATCAAAATTTGCGGATATGATGGCGGCAATGAAGATTTTCGTGAAAATTTTATATATAAAATACTTATAAAATATTATAATGTTGAAATATCTGAAAATCCTGATTATGTATTTTATAATGAATCATCACGCGAATATTTAAAGTATAGTTGTATAAGAATATTTTATACTGGAGAAAATATAAGTCCGAATTTCAATCTTTGTGATTATGCGGTTGGTTTTGATTATCTAACTTTTGCAGATCGGTATTACAGATTGCCGCTTTATTTGGTGACGGTATTTTATAATCAAAAAGATTTAGAATTAGCAGGCGATACGGATTTTAAGAAGCTCATTAATTTTACTAAACAGGATTTGTTAAATAAAACAGAGTTTTGTAGTTTTACATATTCCAATTACCGTGCTTTTGAACAAAGGGGATTATTTTTTAATAAATTATCTGCTTATAAGCGGGTTAATTCTGGCGGCAATTATTTAAATAATATTGGCGGAAGAGTTGCTTCTAAAATGGAATTTGAACTAAAGCATAAATTTTCGATTGCTTTTGAAAATTCGTCTAGCCCTGGGTATACTACGGAAAAATTAGTTAATTCTTTAGCCGCAAAAACCGTACCTATTTATTGGGGAAACCCTGTAATTGGCAGGGAGTTTAATACAAAGCGATTTATTAATTGTCATGATTTTAAAAATTTTGATGAGGTTGTGGAGCGGGTTAAAGAGGTAGACAACAATGATGATTTGTATTTAAGCATAATAAATGAACCGGTAACCGTTGAAAGTTATAATTTTCAAGATGTTAGAGTAGGATTTAAATTTTTTTTAAAGCGCATAATTGACCAGCCAATTGATTTGGCTGTGCGTCGGAAAATGAACAACCTAAAAATAATGGAAATGGAAAAAAATGAAATGTTTATAGCCAGACACACTGCCGTGAATGTTAAAATCAAAAAAATTCTTGCAATACTATATCGGCCATTTAAAAAAATAAAATTTTTAGAAAATTTAAAACAAAGATATTTTCAAAGAAATAAAAGGAGCCGTTAAATTATGCTATTAATTATATTAACAAAATCACCAAAAAACAAT
>CAYHSR010000033.1:0-7468 GCA_964359335.1 uncultured Gammaproteobacteria bacterium
GTTAGAGAAATTTCTAACATACTTTTTGAACAGGGGTTTAGAAGTCGGGCTGGTAATAAATACCACAAAAGCAAAATCCATAAAATACTTTATGATTCTTTTTATTGCGGAATAATGGTTAAAGACGGCAAACAATATTTAGGTAATCATGAACCGATTATTACTAAAGAATTATTTGATAAAGTTCAAGAAGTATTAAATAAAAAGGCCAATACCAAAAAACAGAAAATATATTTTACTTATAGAGGTGTTTTAAAATGTGACACTTGCGGTTGTGTTTTGACGGCCACCAAAAAGAAAGGCAAACATACTTATTACTACTGTACCAATGGAAAAGGGAAATGCGACGAACACAAAGTATATTTAAAAGAAGACGATGTTAAGCAAGAATTAGCCAATGTTTTTGATAATGTGATAATAAATAAGAAATTGATTGAAATGTGTTACCAAGCTGAAAAGGTAAAATTAGGCGAAAATGACAGTTATCTAACCCAAGCTAGTCAAACCCTTGAAAGCACCCTTAAAAAGGCACAGGACAGGAAAAACAAGCTCTTAGACCTATACTTAGACGGCAACCTATCCAAAGAATCCTATGATCTGAAACTCGTTGAGTTGGATAATGAAATCGTGCAAGTTAAAAAAAGTTTAGACGAATTAAAACACAAAAAATCGAATAATAACGAAACTACTTTGGAACGGATAAAAGACATCTTTTTATTCCCAATTAAAGCCAAAAAAGAATTTGCCGACAGAAAAAATGGTAAACAAGAAATTATTATAAAAACTTTACTTTGGAACGCTCAAATGAGAAACAAAAAAATCGCTAGTCTTAGCTTTAAAGAACCGTATTTAAGGCTCTCTAAAATTGAAGATAAAAGCGATTTTTTATCGGTGCGGAGAGGGCGGGATTTGAACCCGCGGTACGGTTTTAAGGCCGTACAACACATTAGCAGTGTGCCGCTTTAGACCACTCAGCCACCTCTCCAATCTATAAATTGACTCTAACATTGTATATAAAATTCGCTAAATAGTCAAATAGTTCAGTCAGTAGTTTCTGTTTGCGTTTTTCATTTTTTTTGCTATAATATATAGGATAGGAGGATTGCGAAACGGCGACAGCTTTAAACTATAAACTATTTGATATATGAGAGAAACACAACATATTGATTCAGATATTATGGAGGCGGGTGATAAAGAAAAGAATGTTTATTTTGAAGATATGCAAAAAGCGGTTTTGGCTGTTAAAAATGCCGTTGATGAAAAAGAAAAAGAAACAGCAAAATTGCATTTGTTAAATGTTTCAGAACGCATGATAAAAAATTATTGTCAATCGTTTTTTTATAACTATCGCGAATTATTTATTCGAACAGCGGTTCACGCGCAGGATTTGGAGCAAGTCGCCAGATTGCATCTATATAATATATGCGACAAATACGATCCTAATTTTGTAAGTTCTAAAAAAGGAGAACACGCGAGTTTTTATTACTGGTTTTTTAAAATAAGTTTGTGGAAGAAATTGAGAAATAAGTTCATTGTTTATTACAGAGAACAGATGCGTAACCCTGGCCGAGAGGCATATAGTTTGGATGAGCATGTGAGTGAAGTTAAAGGCGGTGGAACCAAACAAGAAAATATCAGTAGCGGAGGAGAAGATCCGGAAAAGGCAATTATTTCAGCCGAGCTAAAAAATAGAATCGGCGATCATTTGCGAGGCATAGACGGAGCAGATGGAAATGGAAAATATCATCCGCTGCAAAGTTTGCTGGTAATTTTACATTTTGGTTTGGGAAACGGGAAAATTTTTCAGAGTTGGCAAGAAAGGTTTAAAGCGTTAACCATTGAACAATTGAAAATAACCGAAGGAAAATATTACGATATAATTATGCGATTTGTCAGAGGAGAAAAAAGAGTGATTGATGACAAAGAGTTGACTCTTGAGGAATTAGGCGAAATTTTCGGCGTCACGAGAGAATATATAAGACAAACATTAAAAAGAACATTAGGTATTTTGAGAAAAAAAGTAGACAATGATGATAGATTCTAATTTTAATATAGTTATTGGATATTTATGTTTTCCAAAACCCCAATCATTATATCAGCCGAAGACAAAATCAATGATGTAAATTTCATACCCCAGTTGGCCGGTTCGGCTTATGATTGGGCAGACCATGAAACCGAAGGCCAATTAGCCGTTGATGTTTTTCAGACCGACAGCGAACTGATCATCGTCGCCACCATGGCCGGAACACCGTCGGAAAAAATTGGTTTGCATTTGCATAATGATTTATTGACTATTCGTGGCGAACGTCGTCCGCCGGTTCCGGTTGGCGCGCAATATATTTACGAAGAGGCCTATTGGGGAAAATTTAGCCGGACAATTGTTTTGCCGACTGAAGTTAAATATGAATTTGCTAAAGCCGAATATAGGAATGGCGCGCTTATTATTACTCTGCCCAAGCGCAGCGCTGATAGTCAAATTTCAATTACGGTAATAGATGAATGAAAGCAAATTACGTTTTAACATGCATTTGTGCAGGCAGAACAGATTAAATAACAAGTTTTGTGTTACAATATCTCCATATAAATATAAAATATTTAAAAATAACCGGTCTATTTTTATTGGTTTTATTTGGATTATGTTCTTTATTAGTTGGAGTTGTTTTTGTTTATGAAAAAAGTTATCAGGATAAGGTGTATCAGGGCGTGTATTTGGGGCAGTATCATTTGGGCGGAATGAGTAAAACAGAGGTTGTTAATTTTGTTGAAAGATTTAATAATCGTTTAGCCGGCGATGGTATAGTTTTTTATTATAATAATCCTAAACAGGAAGTAATTAATTTTAAAATTGATATTTTAAAAAAAGGGACTGATGATTCGGTTGAATTGATTAAACTTAATAGCGCATTGGCGGCTGAACAGGCCATTAAAAGCGGGCGTAATAACGGCCGTATTTGGTCCATGTTTTTTGCGCCGGTTAAATTATTATTTACTGCCAATAATATAACAGCTGAGGTGAATATCAAAGATAAATTTATTGACGGTTTAAAAATCACTTTGGATCCTTACGGACAGACAGCGGTTAACGCCAACGTCTTAGTGAGTAATATTTCGCCGTTGCAATATACAATTTTGCCAGCCAGCGCCGGTTCATATTTTGATTTTACACAAATCAAACAAGCTGTGGTAAAGAATTTATCGGTATTGAATTTGTCTTCCATCGTCCTCGTCAAAAAGGACTTTATCCCGCAAATCAAAACCGAGCAGGTTGAGATTTCCGTTCAGAATTTGGCTAACGTCTTATCTTATGGCAATTTAACCATTAATTACGTTGATACCAAAACAAAAATTAAAAAGGAATGGATATTGCGACCATCCGACTATACCAGGTGGTTAGAGGTTGTCAAAGATGATGAAGGTCATTATATTTTTTCTTGGCAAAAGGACTTGGTGGAAAAATATTTAAAGACAATTAAAGCTGACGTGGAGCAAGAACCGCTTAACGCCAAATTTGAAATGGCCAACGGAAAAGTTAAAAATTTTCAGGCCAGTCAATCCGGTATTAAGATGGACATAAGTAAGACCTATTTGGACTTAAATAAGGCCTTTAAAGAAAGGAATTATAATCCATCTGAATTAACAAAAACAGTTTCTTTGTCAGCTGAATTGGTTGAGCCGGAAACAAAAATGTCAGACGCGAATAGTTTGGGCATCAGCGATATCTTGGGAGTCGGTATTTCTAATTATCAATACAGCCATAGCAATCGAATTAAGAATATTGCCAACGCCGTGGAGCGATTAAATGGAGTAATCATCAAGCCGGGAGAAATATTTTCCACTAATAAATACGCCGGACCATACACGGCCGAGGCCGGTTATTATCCGGAAGAGGTGATCGTGGGCGATCAAATAAAAATTGAAATTGGCGGCGGGATGTGTCAGATTGGAACGACTATGTTTCGCTCGGCGATGAATTCCGGAATGCCGATCAAAGAACGGGTCAATCATTCATTAGTCGTTCAATATTATGCTGATCCGGTTAATAATAACCCTGGAACCGACGCCACGCTTTATGATCCATCTTTGGATTTAAAGTTTGAGAACGATACCGCTAATTATATGTTGTTGCAAACTGAAATGGATGCTAAAAAATTGGAATTAAGATTTACTTTATGGGGTAAAAGCGACGGACGAAAAGGCAGTTATACTCATCCGACTGTTTTGCAGTGGTACGCGCCCGGCGCGCCGATTGAAAGGAAAACTACCAGTTTAAAATCGGGACAGAAGCAGTGTCAAAACGCTTTTAGCGGAGCTAAAGCTACTTTTATTTACACGCGTGTTACTTCATCAACTCAAAAAATTGAGCGAGTTTTTGATAGTTATTATCGCGCCTTGCCAAAAATTTGTATGATAGGCGTTAGTCTTGAAGATTTCTGTAAAGATAATTTTGCCAGCAGTGAATGTAAGAATGTTGAGATCAGCACTTCAACCAATAGCGTTGTTGAATAGCGTGTTTGTTATTAGAATTAAAAGACCCCCATTTCCTATGGATGGGAATATGGGGGTCGTTTATTTGCTTATCCCGACCGAGGTCGGGATTAGTTTGAAACCGCACCCAAGAAGGTGTGCTAAAGAAACATACGAGCCAAGGGCCTGTGGATGCCCTTCGGCACGCCTTCATGCTTGTCGCGGATGCGGGCTGGTGGACACTAAATGCTCAAAAATAATTTCACAGAAGGGGGTACAACTATAAAATTACGAAGAAATGAGCATTAATTAGCGTCCAACAGTCCGAATCCGTAATTTATTTTCACAACCAAACATTATAGCATGTTTTGACTGTTTTGTCAATGGGTGCCTCGTCCGGCAATAGTCTAATCTAAATGTACCACTACCAGTTCAGTGGTTGGCGTTAAAAATAGTGGATAAAATATATTTTTTTGGCTAAACATAAAAAAATCGACTTTGAGCCGATTTTTTGAAATGTCAACATTTAATTGGCAAGTTCACGGTGAAATTCGCCGATGATTATGGATATTTTTATAGGCGTAAGTTATTTTTTTGTAAATTATGCTTTATTAAGTTTAAGTTGGTCGGGCTGAGAGGGCTCGAACCTCCGACCTCGTCGTCCCGAACGACGCGCGCTAGCCAACTGCGCTACAGCCCGAAATAATGTATGATTTATGAATTAAGATTGACTAATTAAAAATATCACAATTTCTTGAAGTTTTCAAGTGGAGCGAACTGTGATATAATTGGTGTAGTAAAAAAGTTTTTTAACTTTTAATTCAACCCTATGGACCTAAAAAAATATTTTAAGCAGGCGATCAAAGAAGATGCATCGGATTTGCATTTGGTCGGTGAAGAACCGCCGATTTTACGTTTGGAAGGCGAATTAAAACATATTGAAGACAAGCCTTTAAAAAATTCCGAACTTAATACAGCGGTAATGGAGATATTAACCAAAGATCAGCAAAATAAATTTAAAGAAAATTTAGAGTTGGATTTTAGTTATCAAATTGAGGAGGCTCGTTTTCGGGTTAATTTGCATCTACAAGGAGAAAAATTAGGACTAAGCGCGCGACTAATCCCAAAAGAAATTCCTACGCCAAAGGATCTTGGTTTTACTGAAACAATGTTGGGTATGACACAGACGTTGGATGGTTTGATTTTAGTGACTGGTCCGACTGGTTGTGGAAAAACAACTACGATTGCTTCCATGATTGAAGAAATTAACAAGAATCGCAAGTGTCATATTATTACAGTGGAAGATCCGGTGGAATTTTTGTTCGTTGATAAAAATGCCTTAATTGAACAACGCGAGGTCGGAGTGGATACTAAATCATTCGCCCAAGCGTTAAAACATGTTTTGCGTCAAGATCCGGACGTTATTTTGGTAGGAGAAATGCGCGATCCTGAAACAATCGCGACGGTTTTAACCGCGGCCGAGACTGGTCATCTGGTATTTAGCACTTTACATACCCCAAGCGCGGCCGAGGCGGTGGAACGGATTGTGGATGTGTTTGAGGGTTCCAAGCAAAAGCAGGTTTTAATTCAGCTCAGTTCGGTTTTGCGGGCAGTTGTTTCGCAACAATTGATTCCCGCCAAAGACGGCGGGCGGGTGGCGGCGCGAGAGGTATTGATCAATAACGCGGCTGTTTCTAATTTAATTCGTGAAAACAGCATTAGTCAAATCAAATCCGCCATTCAAACAGGAGCCAAGGACGGCATGTGTACTATGGAAAATTCCGTTAAGCAGTTGATTAAAGATGGTTGGATTGATAAAGAAGTGGGAGAAAAAAGGATGGGAAGAATGAAAAAAGTGTAGTTAAAATTAATTAGCAGAAAACCGCCTTAATTAAAAGGTGGTTTTATATTTGATTTTTGGCCGCGATTGAGCTATAATCAGATAAAAGTATGATTTTATCTAAAATTTTTAAAATTATTACCACCTTGTCTAAAAAGAATAAAATACCGATTTATGCTGTCGGTGGTTTTGTGCGCGACTTATTATTAAATAAAAAGGAATTTAAAGATATTGATTTTGTGGTTGAGGGAAGCGGAATTGAGTTCGCCAAGTATTTGGATGAATATTTTAGAAAAAAATCAATAAGGATGGACGAAGACAGCCCGATTTTTAAATTAAATAATCAAGCCATTAAAGGACGATTGGTGGTGTTTGAGGATTTTGATACCGCAAGATACCTTTTTATAAATTTTAAAGATGAAGTGTTGTTAGAATTAGAATTTGCTGGAGCGAGAAGTGAAAAATATGATAAAAATTCTCGCAAGCCAACAGTACAATCAACCACATTGGAGCAAGATTTGAAACGAAGAGATTTTACAGCTAATGCCATGGCTTTATTGGTAGTTAAATATGGCGACCAAAATTTTAGGAAATACATCGTTGATCCATGTGGCGGACGAGAAGATCTTAAAAATAAAATTTTGCGAACACCTTTGGATCCTGGCATGACTTTTAGTGACGATCCACTTCGTATGATGCGGGCTGTTCGGTTTGCGGCCCAGCTTAATTTTTCCATTGAATCAAATGTCCTAACAGCGATTTATGACAATCGAGAACGGCTAAAAATTGTTTCAGCCGAAAGGACACAAGAAGAGTTGCTTAAAATATTATCCTGCCAACAGCCATCAATCGCTTTAAATTTAATGTTTCAGACTCATTTGCTGGATTTTGTTTTGCCGGAGGTGGCGCGATTGGATGGAGTAGAAGAGATCTACGGCCATCAACATAAAAATAATTTAGTACATACTTTTAAAGTGGTTGATAATGTCGCTGAGCGAACCGATAAAATTATGTTGCGATTTGCCGGTTTGTTGCATGATATTGGCAAATTTAAAACCAAACAATTTATTCCCAAAATCGGCTGGACTTTTTATCAACATGAGCATGTTGGTAAAAAATTAGTTTATGGCATTGCCAAACGTCTACGTTTATCAACAAAAGATA
>CAYHSR010000034.1:0-7361 GCA_964359335.1 uncultured Gammaproteobacteria bacterium
TCCTTTTAAAAGAAAAAGGGTCGCGCGAAAAATTAAAGAATTGAAAAGAAAATTGTTTTGCTTTGCTCGCCGAGTTTCGGCGGGCGGAAACGCTGGGGCGGGGTTTCAAATCATTCGAGCGATTTTCGTTCAAAAAAGGTTCTAGCTTCTTTCAGCAATTGCGACCAATTCAGACATTTTGAAATATGTCAATCATTATTTCTTCTTCTTATAAAGAAACAATCGCGCAAGGAAAAAAAATCGCCGACAAACTTAAAAACGGTGATATTATTTTATTATCTGGAGAACTTGGAGCTGGAAAAACTATGTTTGTCAAGGGAATCGCTCTGGGTTTGGGTATTAAAAATGAAATCACCAGCCCTACATTTACTCTGATGAATATTTACGAAGTCAAAAATCCTAAGTTAAAAATCAGACAACTAGTTCACATTGACACTTATCGTTTAGAAAATGAGAATGATCTGATAGAAATAGGGGTGGAAGATTATTTAGGAAATAAAAATAATGTTTGCGTGATTGAGTGGCCGGATAAGATTATCGGTTTGTTAGTCGAAAAGAAAACAATATCTATTAATATTGAGTTTATAGGAGAAAATAAAAGAATGCTCAATTTCTAATCAAGGAAAATTCGCACCCGCAATAATCCTGTCTATAAATTCCTCTCTCTTTCACCATCTTTTTCCCTTTTTCCAGCCGTCCGCCTTTCTTCCAATCCACGTCATAAAACCGCAAACCGTAATGTTTGGCAAAGGCCACCCCAATCGGGTTGATAACACCAGCTGGTTTATTTCTCCCGCTAGTTAAACTCGTGCTAAAATATTTGTAACCGTTGGCCTTGGCATATTCGGCGGTTTTCGCTAAACGAAATTTAAAACAGATGCTACATCTGAGTCCTCCCTCCGATTCTTGTTCTAACCCGGATATGGCTTTATACCACTTCTTGGCCTCATAGTCCATATCAATCATTTGCACACCCAGTTCCTGACAAATTTGCCTTACATATTTTTTTCTTTTTAAATATTCTACCTCCGGATAAATATTAGGATTATAAAAAAATGCCGTCAAATCAAACTTTGATTTAAGTTCTTCAATAATGGCGATACTGCACGGAGCGCAACAGACATGCAACAAAAATTTTGGACGCATAAAATTATTTTAAACATTTTTTATTTTTCACACATAATCACGAAACCGCATCGCCCACCAACTCTTGGCTTTTTTAATTAAACTTGGTTTTCTCATAGATATTTCTAACTGCGGATCGGCTTGATTCTTCCAATCATCCAATATGTGGTTTAACTTTTCAACCATGTCCTGTTCCGTAAACACCACATTAGCCTCGTGATTAAAAAAATAACTGCGGTTAGTCAGATTGGCGCTGCCAACCATGCCTAACCTATTATCAACTGTTAAGGCCTTGCCATGATTCATATTTTTTAAAAAATAAAAAGTAGCGCCCATTTTTTTACTGATGCCATAAAAAGCGCGCGCCATATAATGCATTAACTTTATATCATTTTTAAACGGCAAAATAATATCTACTTTTACTCCTCGCTGGCTGGCTTTATAAATTAACTCCAAAAATTTTTTATCCGGCGCGTAATAGGGAGTCAGCAAAGTAAAATTCTCTTTAGCCGAAGCCAAGGCCTGCCGATAAAATTGGCGAACCGAAGAGCGCGGATAAAATTTTTGCGGTGATTGCGTGATAAACCGGATACGTTCTTTGACGTCATCAATATGTTTGGTTAGTTTAGGATGCAATAGGTGTCTAACCTGTTTTTTTCTTCCACCGGCGCCGATATATTTACGGGCAAAATATCGCGCCAAAGGACGGATAACTTTTCCGGTAAGCTGTAATTGCAAATCATCCCAATTTTCCATGGCATACTGGACATTGACTCCGCCGACAAAGGCGATGTCCTCGTCTATCAACAAAACCTTGCAGTGATTTCTAAGCCGGAAACGCAGCCACCAAGCCCTTAAATTAAATTCCGACTGAAGAGGATGAAAATATAATACTTCGGCTCCGCCGGCGCGCAGACGATTCACGGCGATTTTGGACAAATAAAAACTACCAACCGCGTCGACAATGATTTTTACGTCAACTCCTTGTTTGGCCTTATCACACAATAAATCAATAAAGCGATTACCGGCCTCGTCATCAAAGAAAATATAAATTTCACAATAGATTGACTTAACGGCGCCCAAAACCGCCCTGTACATTCCTTCCCAGGCGGAAATAGTGGAACTATAAAAATGATATGAAAAATCTTTTATCATACTCATTTAGTATAAAACGAAGCAAATAAAAAGGCAAATTCTTCTACTCCGCCAGTTTATGAATAATGTTAATAATTTTTTCCGATTCAGCCGGCGGCAAAATTTTATACAGACGCTCGCCAAGATAATTCCGGACTTTAAAATTGTTGATCAGATCCTTAACAATGTAGCCTAAATCAATTCCGTTCACTTTTCTTTGATCCAAAATAATCGCCGCTTTATTATCAGCCAACATTCTCACATTGATTTCCTGATGAGTGTCAGGCATCGGCAATAACACGGCCGCCTTTTTTAGCGAGGCCAGTTCGGTAATGGTCACAAAACCGCCCCGACCAATCACCACATCGGCCACCGCGTAGGCATCTTTCATCTCAGTGGTAAAAAACTTATAGACCTTATAATTGCGGTGGGTTTTTAGCGCGCCCTGAGCGTAACTACTGTCTCTTTCTGGACCGGTTAGATGTATCACTTGATAATCATTTGGCAGGTGAGGCAACATCTCCACTATCAAATGATTGAGGCGATCCGACCCGGTCCCGCCGCCAAAGGCGAATATCACCGGATTATTTTTATCAAGCTGAAATTTATTATAAGACAAATCAATATTCGCCACCGTAAGATCACGCACCGGATTACCAATCCATTCGGTTTTTTTGACATTAAAAAACTTAGTGGAATCCCGCAGAGCAGTCGTAATTTTAACCGCGACTTTAGCCATTAACTGATTAGCCAACCCAACCTGTACATCTTGCTGGTGCGCCCAGGTTGGAATCCCTAAAACAAAAGCGGCATAATGCAACGGCACGCTAACAAACCCGCCGGCGGATATTAAAAGATCAGGCCGTTGCCTGATTAAAAATACGACTGACTGTAAAAATCCAATAAAAATTTTACCAGTATCAATCAGATTAAAAAAAGAAAAATACCGTCGCCACTTTCCGGATATAATAACAAAAAAAGGAATGTTGTAATTTTTAACTATTGATCGCTCCGGTCCATCATTAGTTCCAACCCAAATAAATTCAGATTTTTTGTCGTGAATTTTATATTTTTCGTAAATTGCCAATAACGGAGCGACTGGTCCCAATGTCCCTCCGCCAGACAGAAGTATTTTCATATTTAGTAATCCCTTAATTTGCTCACTATATCCATTCCTTGAATTTTTTCTAACGCTTTGGCCTCAATTTGACGAATCCGTTCACGAGTAACACTAAATTCTTTCCCAACTTCCTCCAATGTATGAGTCACGCCGTCTTCCAATCCAAAACGCATCTCCAATATCTTTTGCTCGCGCGGTTGCAGATCCGTGATCGCCTCTTTAACATAGTCACGCAAAATTTCCAAACCAGCCACCCGATCAGGACTGATATTTTTTACATCCTCAACAAAATCTTTAAGCGAGTAATCGTCATCGTCGTCATCGCCAATGGATGTCTCCAAAGAAACCGTATCTTGAGAAATTTTCATGATGTGCTTTATCTTGCCTATTTCCTCTCCCAGTTCGGACGCCAATTCTTCTGGAGTTGGATCTCGACCCAAATCTTGCAATAAGCGACGTTGAGTTTGCTGAAAACGATTGATAGTCTCCACCATATGCACTGGAATGCGGATGGTACGCGACTGATCGGCTAATGCCCGAGTGATGGCCTGTCTTATCCACCAAGTAGCATAGGTCGAAAATTTGTAACCTTTGCGATAATCAAATTTTTTCACGGCGCGAAAAAGACCGATATTGCCTTCCTGAATCAAATCCAACAACGACAACGGTTTGCCAACAAACTTTTTGGCGATAGAAACTACCAAACGTAAATTTGCTTCAATTAATTTTCTATCCGCTTCTTTATCTCCACGTTCTTTTCGCTTGGCCAAAGAAACCTCTTCGGCCGCTTTCAGTAGAGGAATTTTACCAATTTCCCGTAAATACATCTGAATTGAATCAGAGGCGATCTGACTTAAATCAAATGGTTTATCCATGTCAGGCTGCGCGCCCTGAATTGATTTTAGAATATCACCATCCGATTGTTTGCCTCCCAAAAACGAAGTCTGCGGTTCAACCACCGAAATTCCATTGCAATCCATCACTTCTAAAAATCCTTCATACAAATCCAAATAATATTCAGGATAAGGAATTGCTTTGGATATTTCAGTCTGAGTTAAGAATCCACGATTACGACCCTTCTTAACCAAATCCCATAATATTTCTGAACTTGGTTCTGTCGTATCAATTGGCTCAACTACCGACGGTTTGGCCTTTGATATTCCTTGGCGAGAAACGGTGTTTTTCTTAACTGCAGATATTTTTTTGGACAATTTTCTCACTGAATGGCTAACTATCCGTTTAGCCGCTGCTGTTCTTTTCCTTTTCTTGCTTGTTGATTTTCTCGTTACAAGCTTTTTGACTTTACGTTTACCCTCTGCTGTGGCTTTCGCTGTTCGCGTTTTTTTAACTCGAGAGCTGGCCGGACGTTTAATTGTCAACTTTTTAGAAGACATAGCGAAAATAATAATTGTTATATTGTTACATTATTAAATCAAAAAAAAACGGATGAAACAGGTTAACAATTTAACAACGCGTTCATTTTAATTTTTTTATATCTCTCTTTCACCCGATCTAAAGTATTAATAAAAGCTCGATCTAAATCTTTATCCGAAAGAATGCTATAAAATTCTTCAGACTGTAATAACAGCCGATTAAATTTTTGCCGGTCATTTTCAACTATGGCAGATTCTATCTTAGCCCAATTTACTTTACTCTCTTCATTATACTGCATTTTAAACATTCCGTAAACAACGCTCAACCAATTGAAAGCAAAAAAATCATCTTTTATCTCATCCTTGTGTTTTAAATATAAATCCGGCTGTTTTATCAATAAACAAAATAAATTTTCCAAATCCAACCCATGGCGATCGGCGGGAACATTTACCGTTGTCTGTTCAACAATTGGCTTCTTGATCACCGCTGGCGGAGATAGTTGATTTTGCTTATGCAAACGAACCATCTCGGTCTTAAGCGCGTCAACTTCAACCTTTAGCTGATTGGATAACTTTTGTATCCAGTGGTCGCGTTCAATGGCATAAGGAATTTTAGCAATTTCAACTAAAATATTTTCAGCCACTCTTTGTTTTTCCTTAGGATCATTCAAATCCAGTCCTTGACCTATGTTAACACTAAAATACCAATTCATAATATCTACGGCTTGCTCTACGGCCTTAAACCAGGTCTGAACACTTTTTTTAATACACTCATCAGCGTCCTTGCCGGCTCCGGCCGACAATTGAATAACTTTGGTGTTCATACCCTCCTGAACGGCAATATCAATCCCCCGCTTAGCTGCCTTAAGACCAGCTGCGTCTGCGTCAAAAGCAATAGAAATATTATTAGTATAACGCTTAATCAGTTTAACATGTTCCAACGTCAAGGCAGTACCCGAAGCGGCCACCACATTTTTCATCCCGGCTTGGTGGCAAGCAATGACATCCATCTGGCCTTCCACAATAATCGCTTGATCCTTGACGCGTATTTCATTCTTGGCTTTATTCAATCCAAATATCAAACGCGATTTATCAAACACTAATGTTTGCGGTGTATTTACATACTTGCCACCGCTTTGCTCAGTTTCCACTAAAACTCGACCGGTAAAACCGATAATATCACTATGGACGTTCCAAATCGGAAACATAATTCTACCGCGAAAGCGATCATAATATCCTCGCCCAGTGTTGGGATCAGCTTGTTCCTTTTTAACCACTAAACCGGCGGCTACGACATCTTCTATACCGCATCCTTTTTTAAATAAATATTTGATTAGCAAATCCCACTGATCCGGAATATATCCAACCTGCCACTCCATAATCGTCTCTATTTTCATTCCTCGATCTCGCAGGTAATCCAGCGCCTTTCGCGCGGCTGGAATTTCCAATAGAAATCGATGAAAAAAATTAGCCGCTCTCTGGTTGATCTCTAAAATTCGATTTTTTTGTGATTTATCAATATCGCTTTTAAATGTATCTAACTTAACACCAGCCCGATCCGCCAATAATTTTAAGGCCTCCACAAATTCCAACCCTTCAATTTCCTGAATAAAACTAAAAGCATCTCCGCCTTTTCCGCATCCAAAACAATGCCAAAACTGCTTTTCCGGCTGTACCATAAAAGACGGGGTTTTTTCTTGGTGAAATGGGCAGCAACCTTTCCAATTAACCCCAGCCTTCTTTAATTGAACATATTCGGAAATCAACTGGATTAAGTCGACGCGATCTTTGATTGTTTGAGTGTCAGTCATATTACCTATATTAATCTAAATTTTAACAGTATTGAAACAAAAAAACAACTACTCTCTCCGTAGCGCTTCAATCGGATCCAAATTGGCGGCGCGGCGGGCGGGATAGAGGCCAAAAAATAATAACGAGAATTATATAGAGGCGCTGTCGCCAAATTGTCATTTCGAGCCACAGCGAGAAATCTCTGTCCAATATTTTCGCTTAACAGACAGAGATCCCTCCTGCGGTCGGGATGACAATTGTGTAATTTTGACATTTGGCGACAGAGCCATAGAATGATTTGCGTTTTAAGATTAACATATAATTTTTTCCCACTCCTCCGTTTTACTTAAATATTGTCCTTTAATATTTATAAAATATTCTTTGGCCGCTTCGTATTCATTTGGAATAATTCCATCTAAAATAGCATCTTCAATCGCGTATTTAATCTTACCAACAGTCGGACCGGGTTTAAGACCGCAAAGTTCCATTATTTCTTCACCGCGAACCGGGGATTGAAAAGCGCGTAATTTATCTTTTTCAAAAACCTCGGCAATTCTTAATTTCAGACGCTCGTAATTCTTTTGTCGTTTCTCTAATTTATATGGATTACCGGTCGTAATGTCACTTACCCCTAAAATTAATAAATCACCTAAATTATCTTGTAAATTAACAATCAAACGGCGAACGGCGGAATCGGTAATTCCAAGATCCATCAATCCTATCGGATGTTGATGCCAACGAACCAACAAGGCCAAATAATTGGTATCTTTTGTTGATAAACGTAGACGTTTGGCAATGCCATAAACTAATTTTTTACC
>CAYHSR010000035.1:0-7114 GCA_964359335.1 uncultured Gammaproteobacteria bacterium
CAGTAGTTATTATGGAGACAGCGGGTGTCAATTTTGTTTTTGCTGTTGCTCTTCTATTTCCATTTTTTGCGCCATTAATTTATCGAAATCATCACTATTCATCCAAATAATATGTAATTCTCGCTTCGTTTTAAAATTACCATCAACTGATTGTTCAATATTATAACTTTTTATATCAATTCCATCATAACTTACTATTTGGCCTCCAAATTTCTCGGAATATTTATTGTTATTTATCTTAATCGATGTTACTTCTGCTTTTGGGAAAAAGAATTTAGTTTCCGAGGCCTCATTATCACAAGCGATTTTTGCACCTAAGTTAAATTTAAAATAATTTAATTTTTTATTTAATTAAAGTTAAGAAGAATTGTTATCTAATTCCTCCGCCCCAAATGTAATCGGCAAAAAAAGGTGACCGTAACCGTCCGATCAAATAATGCCTTTCAACGCCGGCCTTATTTGCTAAACCAACTAAATCCTTTTTATCAAAGTCAGTTGGTGTTTCTTTGCATTCAAGGGCGACTTTTCCATTTAGTATAAAATCAATCTCTCGGCCAGTCTTTAAGGAGAAATACGCGACATTCCCATGGTGGCGCAGTTGAGAAAAAACCGCGTTTTCAAATCTCGCGCCGCTATCAATGTCCGCCAGCACGCTCAATAAACCAGTATCGGCAAAGTAGAGTTTTTTTGCCTTGACTATTTCTCGATCCGGGCTTTTAGAGTGAACGGGCACGCGGCTAATTAAGTAGGTTTGCTCAAAAAGCTCAACGTAGTTTAAAACCGTTGTTCTAGAAATACCGGCCAGACGCGATAATTTGGAGTAATCAATTTTTGTACCTACCCGCGCCGCCAACATTTTTATTAAATTGTAAATATTAGCGCTGTCTCTAAAATCGGCCAATGATTTAATGTCAATATTGATATATGAGCTGACAATATCATTCAGCAGATCCCGTTTTTCCGCGGCTGAAGCAATAAGCACCACCTCAGGGAAACCGCCAAATTCAATAAACTCTTCGTAAAAAGCGCGAAGGCGTTCATACTCTGTTTCGGTAAATTGGTGAGCAATAAAATTCTCCGGAATAAAGTCAACCCCTTTAAATTGCAAGAATTCGCCAAAGTCAAGCGGATAAAGCTCAAAAATTTTTTTCCTGCCCGCCAATGATTCGGTGAAAAGATTTTTTAAATAATATGAACTGGACCCGGTAATAATAAATTTTATATCGTAGTGATCATAAAGATATTTTATAACGCCGGTTAGCTCTGGCATTAGCTGAATTTCATCAATTCCTAAATATAAACGTTCGTTTACTCTTAACCCTTGCCGCTGTAAATCCAGCATTATGTTATCATAATTTTTTTGCGCGAAAAATTCCTGGTTGTTTACTTTTTGCAAATCAAAAAATGCCTTGTTGTCGCTTTCAATTTCCGACAGCAGCTGTGTAATCAGCGTGGTTTTGCCGGTGCGTCTCATTCCGGTAATAACGGTAATATGCCTGCTTTTAAGGTGATTTTTCAAGCTGGGATGTATTTTCCTAGGTAAGAAAATATTGACCATATCTTAAATATAATAATACTAAATGACATTTATATTATACATTTGGTTAAGATATTTGTCAATATTGTTATCCACAGCCCTCCTGCATCGTCAGGACTATGGAGATAGCAATATAACGTAAAAAAAATAGTCATGACGCTCAATTTCCGCTACTAATCGACCAATTTGGATAAACAAACAATAGCTGACTAATTTCTAACGCAACAGCATTAAAAATTAATTAATTTGTTAAAAATCTCGTAAGGTGTAAAGTTATTCTCACTTCCAAATCTGCCACCACTGCTTTTCCATTTTTTTCTCTTTGTCTTCTTCAACACTATTAAAAGTGGAATTTATAATATTGTGCGCCTTTTCAATTGCCAGATAAAGTATGCCTTCTGTGGATAAAAAAAACCAAACACTATTTCTTCCGTTTTACTTGCTCCAATTTACAAATTATCTCGGTTATCAATTCCGGATCATTGGCTATTAGTTCTCTTAGATTATTGGATTTAGGCAACCGCCTTTTGATCGGTTGATTGATTGACGTTTGACCTATATGGTTCATAAAAAACTTCTTGTAAAATTTTAAAATACATGACTCGTGGTGGATTATTATTGTTAATAATTACTTCGACTACCTTATCCAACTTGTCAATATCTTCTGTATTATCATCGGCAACTGCTTTTAACGTCGCTTCATAGAAACCACGATATAAACTTTTTAATTCCACCAGATTAAGTTGATCTAACCGCATGAGACGCAAATTATCGGCTTGATTTGTTATGGAACAATATTATTCCAAACCGCGCTTCCACCTAAAAAAATTTTACCTGTATTAAAATATTTGGCAACTACAAAAATCAATGTGTTAAACGGCTCGGCAAAACTTTTCTGTTCTGCCGACATTTTTTTTCGTCTATCAGCCGCGGTTGAATATTCTATTGTTTTTTGGTCGTCTAGCATAAAAATTGCTTCTTCATTTTTTACATTTCCTCCACGATCTCAATCCCCAATAAAGCCAAGCCGCTTCCAATAACTTTTTCCACAGCTTTAATTACTTCTAATCTAAATATCTTAACACTTTTATCGTTGGCTTGCAAAATCGGACAATTATCATAAAAAGAATTAAACTTCTGCGCCAAAGAGAATAAATACTGTGCAATTTTGGATGGATCTAGGCTCTCAACGGTTGACCTGGCTATTTCCGGATATTCGGATATCTTTAATAACAACTCTTTCTCTGGTTGTTTAATATCATTTGAGATTTGAACTTTGTAATTGATTTGGCATTTGATATTTGGCATTTGGCATTTCCGTAAAATGCTCTTTATTCTGGCCACAATATACAACAAATACGGACCGCTGTCGCCTGATAAACTCACTGAACTTACCATATCAAACCCAACATCTTTGGTAACATCGGATTTTAACATAGCATATTTTAATACCGCGCCGGTCACTTTTCTAATCACTTCATTTTTATTAGCCGAGACCCGATCAACCATTATTTCATTAACTTTATTTTCGGTTTGTTTTAATAATTCATCACCGGCAATAATATTGCCCGTTCTAGAACTCATCTTTTGTTGACCTTTAAGCTGTAAATACCCGCCAGGCAAATGATATTCTTTTTTTTTCAAACCAGGCCAAATCTTTTCCATTGCTTTAAATACAACTTTAAAGTATTCCGTTTGTTCTTTTCCAACAACGTGAATAATTTTATCCGGTTTATAATCTTTATCGTGCGTTTCCGCTAAAGCTAATTCCTTGGCCTCGTAAGTCGGATAGCCTTTGGAATTGATAAACACACGATCATGCAAACCATGTTGACTGCCGGCAAAAATAATCGCGCCGGCGCTCTCTTGAAAAATTCCGGTTTTTAAATATTCAACGACTATGGCTTTTCCACGCCTAAACATTTCCGATTCAAAATACAGGCGATCAAATTTAACGTTTAATTTTTTATATAATTCGTCAAAATATTCCAAACTCCAATATCTGGCTTGCTCATAAATTTTCCAAATGGATTCATCCTGTTCATAAATTTTTTCATTCATTTCCAAAATTTCTGCTTTTGCCTGTTCGTCTTTCTCATACGCTTGCGCGCCATTAACATACATCTGTCCAAGAAACGCGATTCTAATATCTAATGATTTGGACATAAGACTTATAACTTCAGACTTATGACTATTTATCGCCCACATAGCTTTGGCTTGGTGTAAACCCACATCGCCTTGATAATTTACTCTGACAACTTCAAACCCCGCGTTTTCTAGAACTCGAGCCACACTTTCACCGGTAATTAAATTTTTTAGATGACCCAAATGAAAAACTTTCATTGGATTTGGACAACCATATTCCACCAAGATCTTTTTGCCCTTACCTAAATTATTTTTGCCAAAATCTTTTTTATTGGCCTCTGTTAAAACCAATTCCGCCACCTTTGACGCGTTTAAATAAAAATTCACATACGGCCCGATCGTCTCCACCTTTTCCACCGTGTCATTCTCGTGAATCCGCCTCTGGCTGAGAGAATCAATTTTCTTTTTTATATCGTTCGCGACTTCCACCGGGCTCTTCTTTTGTTTTTTTGCCAACTCAAAACAGGCAAATGAAAAATCGCCCATTGCCGAATTTGGCGGAACGATTAACTCTATATCATCAACCAAACCACTGGTTTGTAGAACTTGTTTGAGCTGTTCTTTTAACATAAAAACTAATGCTTTTTGGATTTTGAATTTTTATCATTTGAATTTTTTTTTCCATTAACACTATCTATTAACTTCCATCCATCGCTGGCACGATGTTTTGCACAAACTCCGCTCGGCACCAAATGGTATTTACCGCCTTCCATCAATAAAATAAAATTATCTTTATGACTTCCTATACTCAAATATCCTAGATTATCATTATGAGCGACTGCGGGTTGCTGATCTAAAAAATCTAAAATCTCTCTCAAAACTTGCGTTGTATTTTTATTTGTCTGTTCACTCAGACGACGAACGTCCGCCATAATTTGTGATTCTTGGCCTTCGCGATCAGGCCGTGATCTTTTTTCGCTTACCATAAAATTAAATAATTTTAATAAAAAATCTTTTACCTTTTTGTACGACATCGCCCTTATTCACTTTCTGTCCTATATCGCTTACCGCCTTATTGCCTATCTTTACGCCATTCTGCGCTATCAATTTACGCGCGTCTGTTTTACTGCCGGCTAACTTACTTTCAAGCAATACGGTAATTATATCATAACGGCTTGGTTTTATTTCGGGAATTTCTGTTGGCCGTTCTTTACTTTGTATAACAGAGGCAAAATGCTCTTGGCCTTTTTTCATACCCGCTTCACCACAATATAATTTAGTTAAACTGCGGGCCAATTCAATTTTAATATCACGAGGATTAACACCGTTTGCTAATTTATTTTTATAATCCTCAATAACCGCCATTGGTTCCGCGGTGGCCATTTCAAAATACCTAATTATTAATTCATCTGGGATAGACATAGACTTACCAAATATATCTTCTGGTGTATCAAGCAATGCTATATAATTATCATAGGTTTTACTCATCTTTTTATGGCCATCTATACCTTCAAGTAAAGGAACCGTTAGAATATCTTGCTCGGTCTGGTTGTATCTTTTCTGAATTTTTCTTCCCATCAATAAATTAAATTTTTGGTCAATCCTGCCTAATTCAACATCTGCCTTTAAAGCGACAGAATCATATCCCTGCAATAGAGGATACATTATTTCTTGCATTTGTATATCAGAGCCTTCTTTCAGACGTTTTTGAAAATCATCTCGCTCTAAAACGCGAGCTACTGTAATTTTTGATGTTAATTCCATTAATAATTGAGTAAAATCCGGCCTATTATACCATTCGCTATTATAACGAATTTCTACTTTTTCCATATCCAAAATCTTATCAGCTTGATCAATATAGGTCTTCTCGTTTTCTTTTACTTGTTCTTCCATCAATATGGGTCTGGTTTCGTTCCTACCTGACGGGTCGCCAATCATGGCAGTATAATCGCCTATTAACAAAATCGCCTGGTGTCCTAATTCTTGAAACTGCCTAAGCTTTCTAAATGGCACTGCATGGCCAATATGCAAATCAGAACCAGTCGGGTCAATCCCAAATTTAATTCTTAATTGTTTGCCAGACTCTAACTTTTTCTTTAAATCTTCTCTGATAATTACTTCCTCCACGCCTCTAGTTAAAATTTCTTCAATTTTTTTAGAATCGGTATTTATCTTCATAAAATTTGTTATAAATTAGATAATTGTTGTTGTAATTTTTCTAATTTAATTTTTGCCTCGGCAAATTTGACTTTTTCCTTTTCCACCACTTCTTTTGGCGCGTTTTTGATAAATTCTTTATTGGCTAATTTTTTTTCTAAATCACTAGCATATTTTTCTATCTCAACTATTTCTTTTTCTAGTCTACTCTTTTCTTTTTCCACGTCAATAACGCCTTCTGTGTCAATATATACCTCAACGCCGCTTTCTACAAAACCAATAGAATTTTTTGATTTTATAATTTTACTATCAATCTTAATTTTCTCTAACCGCGCTAGGCATTTTATAACTGCTTCATTTTCTTTTAATAACGCCGATTTTTTACCAGCGCTAATTGCCGCGTTAAGTTTCTTGACTGGATCTATTTTGTAATCCGCGCGTAGAGAACGAATATTAGTAATGATATTTTTAATTAAAGTGAATTGTTTAAGGGATTCTTCGTTCAGAATGATAAATTGAGGCCATGATTCAATCATTAACATTTTATCCTTACCATAAAATTCACACCAAATTTGTTCAGTCACAAACGGCATAAACGGATGCCATAATTTTAAAATTGTATTTAAAATATAATTTAATATCTCCACTTTACCGCTTTCTATCTTAGCGATTTCCAAATACCAATCCGCCAATTCGCTCCAGGTAAAATCGCGTAAAATTTCGCCGGCATAAGAAAAATTATAATTTTCAATATTCTCCGTTACTATTTTTGTTACTTCGTTTAATCTATTTAAAATCCACTTATCGGCCAGGGTTAACTTGTCATCGCGAGGGAGTGGAACGACCGAAGGATCCATTTTTTTGGTGAACGATCCTTCGCTCCGCTCCCGCCCGCTTCGCCTTGCAAAGCATGGCGGGCGGGTCGCTTCGCTCGCAATGACAGATAAAATAAACCGACTGATATTCCACAACTTATTGGCAAAATTTCTAAAGCCAGCAATTTTTTCTTCTGATAATCTAACATCGTTACCGGGAGTATTGCCGATTAGTAGCGATAAACGAACAGCATCTGTGCCAAATTTTTCTATCATATCAATCGGATCAATGCCGTTGCCTTTAGATTTGCTCATTTTTTTGCCGTTTTTATCCAAAACCATGCCATGTAAATAAACATTAACAAAAGGAATTTCACCAACAGCGAACAACGTCATCATAATCATGCGCGAAACCCAGAGCGTTAAAATTTCATAGCCTGTTTCCAAAACTTGTGTTGGATGATATTTAAGAAGGTCGCCTGTTTTTTTGCCATCTTTAAAATTTTCCGGCCAACCTAAA
>CAYHSR010000036.1:0-7007 GCA_964359335.1 uncultured Gammaproteobacteria bacterium
ATAAAATTGATTTACCAAAACGATTGCTAAAACATTTGGATGAATATTTGGATCTGGCGGAAGAATTTAGCGCCGTCTGCCAAGTGTCCGCTCTGACCGGTAAACATATTAACGGACTTAAAAATGAGATATTCAAACTATTACCCGAAGGCGAAATGCTTTATAACGGCCAGCAGATGACTAACTTAAGCAAAGAAGAATGGATCGCTGAAATTATCCGCGAAAAAATATTTATGCAATTGCGCCAAGAAGTCCCATATGCTACCCATGTGGAAGTGACAGAAATGGAACAAAAAAAAAATATAATGGTGATAAAAGCCACTATTTTTACTACTGATAGCCGGTACAAAAAAATAATTATCGGCCGAGGTGGCCAAGCCCTAAAACAAATCGGTACTAAGGCCCGCCAAGAATTAGAATTAGCCATTAACGCTAAAGTATATTTAGAGTTAGAAGTGGAAACCGATAAACATTGGGAAAGATTAGTGTAAACTTCAGTCGTATTGTCATTCCCACTTAAACGTCGTGCTGCTAAACAACCCCAACGCTTTATCTAACATTTTATCCTCGCCAACTTTTTCCGTCGCCCAGTCTTCTTTAAATTCAATATCCGGCTTGATGCCAGATTGGTTGATATTGATTCCTTTGGGTGTAAACCATTCAGCCACGGTTAATTTTAAAGCCGAGCCATCGGTTAAAACCTCAAAGTCCTGAACCGATCCCTTGCCGAAAGTTTTTTCGCCGATTAAAACCGCTTTATCATAATCCTGTAAAGCGCCGGCCACAATTTCCGAAGCCGAAGCCGAACCGCGATTGATTAAGACGATTGTTTTTAAATGAGATAACTCGGCTGGACCGTTGCTTTTTAGATCCGCGCCAGACGTATATCGCCCTTTCTGACTAACTACCACCTGCCCTCTGTCAACCCATTGACTGGACATATCAACTGCCGCCTGCAAATAACCGCCCGGATTACCGCGTAAATCTAAGACAACTCCCTTGGCCCCGGCGGATTTCAATTTTTTAACATCTTTATCAAATTCGCTTTTGGTGGCATCATTAAACTGCATAATTCGCAGATAAGCGATGTCATTTTTTAAAGAATACAACACCGATGGCACATTTATTTTGGCGCGAGTGATTTTAATGTCTGTGGTTTCTTTCGCTCCTTGACGAACAATTTTAAGAATCACCACCGTACCGGCCTGACCACGAATTAAACGAACGGCGGCGCTAACATCCAAGCCAAAAGTACTAGTGCCATTAATCGCCACAATATAATCGCCCGGACGCAAACCGGCTTTTTCCGCCGGCGAATTAGGCAAAGGCGATACCACCAATAAGTGTTTATCTTTCATGCCGATTTCACTGCCGATTCCTTCAAACTCGCCAGACAAATCTTTGGCAAACTCATAGGCGTCTTTGGGTGGCAAATAAACCGAATAAGGATCATTGAGCGAATCAACTAAACCTGAGATGGCGCCATAAAACATTTTTACTTCTGGAGTGGATGTCACATATTTCTGGCTGACTTTATCCCAGACATCCCAAAACTGGCTGAATTCAACGCTGTTGCTTTTATTAAGAGACCGATTCAGATTTATAACTTTACTGATTTGCACATTTCCATCGCCATCTGTGAGCTTTTGTTTTAAATTCAGATATCGACCCACTAACAAACCGGAGCCAAAAGAAATAATAAATAAAATTACGGATAGATAGATGCCGACGTACTTTTTTGCTCGACTGGCTGTCGGATTATTTAAAGTGTCCATAAAAAATAAATTATTCTAATTGGATTAATTCACCACCTTTATCTCCGCTCCGACTGAATTCAATACTTCGTATAAATTCTCATATCCCCTATCAATCATATAAGTATTGCGTAAAATTGATTTGCCTTTCGCCGCCATCATGGCAATCAAAATGGCAACGGCCGGCCGAAGCGCTGGCGGACAAACTACTTCGTTGGCCCGCAATTTCGTTACTCCTTCTATCCAAACGCGGTGCGGATCTAATAATGTCACATTGGCTCCTAATTTTTGCATCTCTAAATAATAAATAGAGCGATTTTCATAAGCCCAATCATGCACCAACGTCCGGCCTTGGGCTTGAGTCAAAATTGGAATAAATAAAGGAAGGTTATCTACATTCAATCCTGGGAATGGCCGACCGTAAATTTTATCCGGCAAAGCTCTAAGCTCGCTCGGTATCACCGTTATATCGGCAAGTGTAAAATAACCATTTTTTGATTTTCGTCTATTTTTTATTGATAATTTTTGACCTAGCACGTCTAATTTGCATATTTCCAATTCCAAAAAATCCAGTGGGCAATTTTTAATGGTTAATTCCGAACCAGTGGTAATACCAACTGATAAAAAAGTCATCGCCACGATTGGATCCGGCATGATCGCGTATCGCGTTGCTTTTAAAAATTTTACTCCCTCAATCATTAAGGTGGTCGTGCCAATACCGCTAATTCTAGCTCCAGCGGAATTCAAAAAATAACACAAATCCTGCGCCATATAATTAGCCGAGGCCATTTTAATGACGGTCTTACCTTTAGCTAAAACCGCGGCCATAATAACATTCTCGGTGGCCGTATCGCCGGATTCATACATCACAATTTCATTGGCTTTCAATTCACCATTTCGCACATCATAATAATCGGCTTGGATTTTAATTTTAACTCCCAATTTTTCTAAAGCGTAAATATGAGGTCTGACTGTTCGCTCTCCCAAATGGCAACCACCTGATTTATATAACTTATAACTTTTTTCTCGGCCAGCCAACGCGCCCAACAAAAATAAAGACGATCGCATGGTAGAAACGGTTTGTTTATCTATTTTAGCCGTATTAATTTTTTTAGAGGTATCAACAATCATCACCCTACCCTGTCTAATGATAACCACTCCCAAATTAGTTAACAACTCAAGCATCCGATCTATCTCTTCAATTCGCGGAACGTCCAGCAAAGCGGTCTTACCTTTAATCATTAGACAGGCGCACAGAATAGCCAAAGCCGAGTTTTTGGATGATTGATTGACTATTTCTCCGTGTAATTTTTTCCCGCCATTGATAATTAAATAACTCATAATGACATTCAAACTATTTACTGTTTATCAATTAACTGCTATTATATTACAAAAAATCACTATTGGCAAATCTTAAAATGTCCTGTAATTTATTCTATGGAATACCCAGGCACTAGATTAACTAAAAAATGGCGTTTTACCTTAATGATTATTTTCATAACGCTTTTTTTTATTATCGCGCCAATAATGCTTATTTACGCGATGGGCTATCGCTATGACCAAAAAAGCGGCCAACTGCTTGGTCTGGGCGCTTTAAGCGTCGACATCCAACCAAACACCGGAGAAGTGTATTTAAATAATATCAAACTAAAAAAAAATTACTTAAATAAAAAAACTGAGGTAAAAAATATCATTCCCAACAAATATGATTTAAATATCAGAACCGATGGCTTCTATGATTGGCAAAAAACGATTGAGATTGAAAACAACAAAACCGTTTATGTTAAAGAAATTAACTTAATTCAAAAAAACAATTCATCAATTTTGGCCAATGAACAAATTACCGCTTTAGGCCTCTCCAGTGATAATAATTATCTAACCTACATCGCGAATAAAAATAACCAGCCAGCTCTATATCTTTACAACATCCAAACTAAAAAAACCAAACAACTTTTAACCCTTCAGCCTAACATTGATTATAAAATAAATTGGGCGGAAAAAAATAATTGTTTAGCTCTCCAACCAACCAACAACCAAGTGATTAGCTTGTTCTGTTTAAACTGGGAAAAAACCATTACATTGCCTGCTACGACTGTTAAAATGCAATGGAAAAATACCGATGATGATCCGGAAGTATATTTTCAAAATGAACAAAAATTGTATTCATTAAAATTATTAACCGAACAAACCGCGACCATAGCCGCGGACGATTATGTTGATTGGTTTTTTGCCGGAAGCCAGCTCTGGACATTACAAATAAATACGACCACGGACAATTTGGAAATTTATCAGGATACTCTGGGATTTAAAACATTATTTAAAGAAATCAAACCCATCGGCAATGGAGCTAAAGAATTATCCGCGACGCAAAAACGATATTCGCTGATTCAAGCAAAAAACAACAACGCGCTAATCAAAGATCATGAAGCCGATAAACTGATATTGATTAATAAAAATAAAGATTATGCCATCAACGCGCAAAATTTCTTATTATCAGCGCGTAATGATTGGTGGATAATGTGGAGCGCGTTTGAAATGTGGACATACATTGAAGGCAGAAATCCGGAATTACAAACGCGATCCGGTGATAATTTAAAACAAGTTTTGCCGATTGACGAATACAATGCTCTTTTATTAATTTGGGACAAAAAAGCCAGCTACCTTTACCCTTATTATTTAGTGCAAGGACAAATGACTGATATTGCCGTCAACCAAGCGCAGGCTGATACCAAAAATCGGACTTTGTATTTTAGTCGAAAAGATAAAAATGGATTATGGGTATTGAAATATTAACACGGATTGGCGTAATATGAAACTATTTATCCACACCGATGGCGGGGCCAGAGGCAATCCCGGACCAGCCGCTACCGGTATTGTTATTAAAAACGAACAAGGTAAAATTTTAGCCCAGTATGGCGAATATTTGGGTGTGCAAACTAATAATTGCGCTGAGTACGCGGCAATTATCTCCGCGCTTAAAAAAGCCAAAGAACTAAAGGCCGACGAGGTGGTCTGTTTTTTGGATAGCAAATTAGTGGTAGAACAGCTTAGTGGTAAATGGAAAATAAAAGAACCGACTTTACAAAAATTATTTGTCCATGCCTACAATGCCGCCGCGCAATTTAAAAAAGTCGCCTACCGACATATCTATCGTGAGGATAATAAAGAGGCGGATTACTGGGTAAACGAAACGTTGGATAAACAAATCTAAATTATTTATATGACTTTTTTTAGATCCTCCAATAATTTCTTGACATTACGATTCACTTTTTTTGGCACGCGAATTTTTACTCTAACATAATGATCTCCTCGAGTACCACGTTCTAAATGTTGAACGCCGCGTCCTTTGAGACGAATGAGTTGACCTGACTCAGTGCCTTCTGGCACCACCACTTTAATTATTCCATCAATGGTTTCGACTTCTATTTTATCCCCTAAAACCGCTTGTGGAAAATTAATATCCGACTCGGTATAAACATCAAAACCATCACGTTGAAAAATATTGGAAGGTCGAACATGGGCGCGCACATACAAGTCCCCGCTCTGGCCGCCATACGGAGCCGCTTCGCCATAACCGACGAGTCGAATGCTCTGACCGTCATCTATGCCAGCAGGAATTTTTACTTGGACATTATTTGTTTTGGATAAAATACCATCACCGCCACAGTGTTGACATTTTTTATTAGGCTTCTGTCCTCTACCTTGACAACCTGAACAAGTTACTACAGTTTGCATGGAACCCAAAAATGTTCGTTGAACTTGCGCCATCTGACCTTGACCTTTACAAATCTGGCAAGTAGCCAATTTACTGCCTGGCTCCGAACCACTGCCGCCGCACACATCGCATTTGCTTTGCTTGCGTAAAGAAATTTCTTTTTCCATGCCAAAAACCGCTTCTTTAAATTCAATCTTGACATCAACTTGAACATCATTTCCACGCGCTTGACGATGCCCTCGGCGAGCGCCATTGCCACCGCCAAAAAAATCACCGAAGATATCTCCTATATCCACGCCTCCAAAATTAAACGAAAAATTGCCATTGCCAAAATCTCCGCCAGAAGAGGATTGTCCTCTAGCGGCGCGCATAAAATCATCCCAACTGGCGCCGCCAAAACCGCCCTGTGATTCAAAATCCGCGCCAAACTGATCGTACTTACTGCGTTTTTCCGCATCTCCTAAAATCTGATACGCTTCGTTTATTTCTTTAAACTTGGTCTCGTTTCCACCAGGACGATCCGGGTGATACTGCATAGCCAATTTTTTAAAGGCCTTTTTTAGTTCATCTGGTGTCGCGTTTTTTTCAACGCCAAGAAGTTTATAATAATCTTTAGACATAAATTATAATCCGGATAGGCGTTTTAACTGTCCATTTACCGCCTTTCTAAAATTCCTTACTACACCGGGTGATAAACTTTCTCCTAACCAACCAACCAACGGCGTCAATTTATTAAGTATCCATTGAATAAAATAAAAATCCGCTTCATTTTCTTTTTTTCGTAATTTATTCATTTGTTTTACTCTCTCTTGTATGTCAAAATCAATAGATTGGAATATGTCTAAAAGATCATGGTCAGAATACTTGCTAATATTTAAAATCAAATTATTATACCATAACCAAAATCCAGCGATCCTGTAACTTAGCTCTTCTGGATTGATCATTTCTAAGTTGCCGTCAGGTGGCAGGCGCGTTTTTAGCCGTTGTATTTTCATCCGTAGACTTTCTAATTCATTTTCAAGATTAACAGCGGCACTTTCTTCTATTGCTGTTTTATCATCTATCAGCTCTTCATACTCCGGACGATGCTTATATGACTTATGTGATTCGGACATAATTTTTATTTAACTATTTCTCCTTCAATCGGTCCGGTATCTTTTTTATCACCATTTTGTTTGTCTTCCGATTTGCTATTTTCGGTTGGCTGTTTACTATTATTCTGTTGTTCTTGGTACATTTTCATCCCAATCACCTGCGCTACTTTGGATAATTCTTCGGATGCTTTTTTAATTTGATCGACATCGTCTTTATCTTTAACTTCTTTCACAATTTTCAATGCGTCTTCAACTTTTTTCTTTTCCTCATCAGTCGCGGCGACTTTTTTTTCCTCCACCTCTTTCATCATTTTTTCAGTGGTGTAAATCATGGTGTCTGCAATATTGCGCGCTTCAATTAATTCTTGCTTCTGTTTATCTTCAGTCGCGTGCGCTTCGGCGTCTTTTTTCATTTTTTCCACTTCATCCTTGCTTAAACCGGAA
>CAYHSR010000037.1:0-6934 GCA_964359335.1 uncultured Gammaproteobacteria bacterium
TAGCCACCAGGCGGCCAATGGCCAATGCCGGGGCAAAACCGCCCAAGGCCATTGTCAAACCTTTTACAATGGCCACGATTGACGTGTGTTCCATATATTTCTCCTCTTGACGCTAATCGGCGAAAGAAAGGTTGGTTGTTTTGTTTCGCGATTAACACCAAGTTATAATAATTAGTTAATTAACAAGTGTCATAATTAGTGTTCCGCTCCGTGCGCTTCAGTTGTCAAAACCGTCATATACACCAACGCCAGCATAGCAAAGACGCTCGCCTGAATAATGCCAACTAATAATTCCAACAACATAAATGGCGTCGGTACCAACAGGCCGACCAAGCTGGCAATCACGGTAATTAAAACCTCACCGGCAAAAATGTTGCCAAACAACCGCAAAGAAAGTGATATTACTTTAGCTATTTCACTAACTATTTCTATTAAACCAACTCCTAACTCTATGATGGCGGTTAAAATAGCGACCGGTCCTTTTCTTAAACTTTTAAAAAATGTACCAATTTGAATAAATTTATTTAAATGCGTAAAAATACCTATTGTAAACAGTCCAAATAGGTGTGAAGAAAAAACCGCGATTAAAGCCATCGCCACAGTCAAATTCAAATCCGTATTAGCTGATCTAAATAAAAAATTATGACCAATGGTGATACTGCCGGTGCCGGGCATCAGACCCAGCCAATTTGATAATAAGATAAAAAAGAAAATCGAACCAACCAAAGGCAAAAATCGCATGGTCTTTTTTCTATCACCGGTCACCTGATCAAAATAACCCAACAGTCCTTCTAAAAAAAACTCGCAGGCATTTTGTAATTTATCTGGTTTAAGTTTGATCCGATTTCTTAAGATCAAACCCAAAATTAAAAAGATGACAATTGCCAGCCAAACATTAATCATGGTATTGGTTATCGGTAAACCGAATATTTTAAATAATATTTCCGGCGCGAGGGTCGGGATATGCATATATCTAAAAAATTTCTAAATCCTTATGTACCATCGTTGTCCACCAACTTCTGATATAGAATTCCGTATCGCTTAGCTTTTTTGTGAATAATTTTCGCGGAAATCAGAGCCGATATTACAAAAGCGATAATAGTAAATAATGGAGATCGTTGATATTTTTCATCAAGATACTGACCGATTAAAACGGACACTATCACCGGTATGGCGATACTGGCGCCAAAATCTCCAATTATCCGCAAAGCGAATGTATAATACTGGCGATCGGAGGTTTTGTTGACTTTTGTCTCTTCCATATTTGAACGGCATTATTTTACAATAAAATCTGAAAACGGTCAAGAAAAAATATTGATTACATTGAAAACCTATATCCCAAACAACATCTTTGTATTATGTTCTGTTATATCTAACATTTCATTATAACCAACACCTTTTATTTCAGCTATCTTTTTCACCACCTCCTCCACCATCCACGGTTCGCATCTTTGGCCACGATATGCTTGTGGGGCAAGATATGGCGCGTCAGTTTCTACTAATATTCTATCTAACGGACATTTTCGGATAACTTCCAACAAATCACTGGTGGCTTTTGGATTGCTGTTCCGCGCCGGAAAAGTGACTACTCCGGTAAAACCTAAATAAAATCCTAAATCTAAAAATTTTCGCGCCGTTGGCCAATCGCCGGTATAACAGTGGATAACGCCTCTCACCGTTTCATTTTTAACGATCTCAAACGCTTCGTTATACGCATCCCTAATGTGAATACTTAGTGGCAAGTTTAATTCTTGAGCCAATTTTATTTGTTGTTCAAAACCTTTTCTCTGTTTTTCTAAAATTTCATTCCTGTTGCTATCTTTGTTGATATGAAACAATTCAATTCCGCATTCCCCTATCCCTACTACTTTTGGCTGACTGGCTAAGTTTTTGTAATATTCATAATCAAATTCTTCCTCACGCGAAATAAAATTAGTTTCTTCTTCATCTACTTCGGTAGAGCTGGAATGAATCGGATGCAATCCAACGATGGCATAAACATTATCATACTTCTGCGCGAACTCCACTGCTTTTTTACTTGTATCTTTTTGCGTTCCAACCGCGAACATGTCGCAATTTTTTTCTTGGCAACGTTTTATAACTTCTTCGTAATCGTCTTTGAAGCCATTAAATTGAATGTGGCAATGACTATCATACATAAAATAGAAAAAAATTACTTCAACAACCTACCTCCCCATTCCACCACCGCGAAACCTTTTCTAACTGGAGTTTTAATTATTGGTTCGCGTATAGATTTTTTTTCATTCAGCGGTTTATAATCCATAAATACGCGAATTACGCTATCCGGTTTCGGTTCAACCGATAAGGGCGCTAAAAGATCAAATTCTCTTTGGGGAATAAAAGTGACGAACACATACGGCTTTACTTCCAAGCGCGGCTGCCAAAATTCCAAAAAGTCAATTGTTTCTTTTTCATTTAAACCCAATTTAGCCAAAATAATTTTCATTTTACTGCCAACTTCCGACTTCGCCAAAACAAATCCATAATCCGGTATTTTATAATTATACGCCTTACCTTCCCAAAATAAATATGGATAAGTTTTATTATCGCTGTAATTAAATAATTCACTTTTAGGATTCGCGCGAACGAACCAACCATCATTTGAGTAGAACGGATCAGTTTTGGTAAATCCGCCATTTGGTTCAACTTTAACTTTAACATCGGTCGTAAACTGCGGATACAAATAAATAACCGGTTTACCGCATTCGGCCATGCGAATATAAAAATTTTTGTGATAAACACGCCAACGTCCTTTATGGTCTTTCCAAAAAAATATCGGATAATCGGCTAAATATTTTGTATACATTTTAACTGTCGCGGCGGCAAATTCTTTTTGATAAGCTGTACTGGTATTATCATATTGATAATTAAAATCCTGAGATCTATACGCATATCCACTATCATCAAATACCTCTTTATAATATTTATTGGTTGTTTTATCCGATAGTTCATAAACGTTTTCACCATCATTTGTTTTTCCGATTGCAACCACATTACTCGCGGAAAACCAATCGACCGTATCAACTACATTACTGCAACTATCTATGCCAGCTGAACATCTACGAGAATTAACTTTTCCACCCAAAGCATATAATCCTTGATTGGTATGATTCCAAGTAATTTTTGCCGTATAACCAATCGGATACATTTTTTTGTCGGCTTCGCTAATATCAGCGCTTAAAAAAGACGGTAATAGATCATAATTATGCTGTGTGCCATCAGGCAAAATAATCGTGTAGCAACTGCCGGTATAATAAACAGGACCATATTTAGCATCAGTAAATTCTATTTTATCCGCAGAAATATTTGATGATAATTTTATTTCCTGCCCGGTATCCTTGCTATACATTCCAGCATCAAAAGATACAACATCCTCTGAATCATAATTTGAAATTAACTTCAATTTTTGTCCTGGAATATTTATATATTTTGGCGCGACTAATTCTGGAAATTCGACTGTAATATATCCGCCAAAAATATCAGTCTCGGCTACACAGTCGTCATCTGCGCCTGTTAAATTACACACACGCATACCGTTGCCATAAGAAGAAGAACTCAAAGAAATAAATTTATTTCTTGCCTCATCAATAAAAACATAATTCTTGTTTAAGAAAACACCCAATGACATCTCTGGAACATACAAATAATATACATTTTTATCTTTTAAATTGGCTGGCGCGGTGATGGTTCCCGCTTTATACAAATAAAATTCACAGCCAGAACAAATTGTATCGGTCTTGATAATTTTTAAATATTTGGCGCGAATTTCATTTTTTGGATCTATCTTATCCCAAATGGCTTTTTTTTCACTGTCAGTTAATTTTACCGCGCCTTTATTCCAATTAACTTTAATGGTGCCGGTAGAATAATTGGAAGAATAGTCGCGAAAATATCCATTTATTTCACTATACTTGCCAACCGCGTCCTTACCGTCCAAAGCTATAGTCGTAGAGACCGCTGTATTGGTTAAAACGGTAGAAGACGAAGTGTCGGTTGTCTTTTTGATATTACTAACAACTATGGAATCTTTTTTAGACTCCGGCCATTTATAAATATAAATTAAAAATGCGGCTAATATGATTAGAATACTAGCCGATAAAATTATTATTTTATTTTTTTTCATAGGAATAGTATATACTAACATTTAAGTTCATCACACCATTAATAGTAAATTTACCTTTTTCTACGGCTTTTGTCAATCAAAATCCGCTATTTATCTTATCAGACACAAAATACGGTGAATAATAACTCACAGTTTCTTTTGGATTGGGATTGTGCAGATAATTTGTTGAGTCGGACTGAATATCATAAGCAATTTGTTTCGCCTCGGCTTTCTCCAATAACTTAAGCAGAACATATAAACTGGAAGTGGAATCAATTTCCAACCAATTTAACGCTTTAAAATCAAAATTCTTAATTGCCTCCCGACTGACAGCGTCGCTAATAACCGCCTCTTTTTTTGTTTTATAATGAGAAAAATCAATGGAGGCGACAATAACCGCGTCTGATGGCGCTAATTTGTAGATTTGCTCAACTAAATTATCCAAAGTTTTTTTATCTGTTTTATCTTTTAACATGATCGGGATAACTGTGGTATTGGGCAGTGATTTTTTGATAAACGGCATCAAAGAATATAATCCGTGTTCTTCTTTTATCGCAACCTCATCAATAGTTAACGCTCCTGAATCGGCCAACTGAGTAATAATTTTATTTGCCGAGGACAAAACGCCATAAACCGTCTGCCAATCTCGCGCCGAGGCGATCACTTTGCTCCGGCCATTGGAAAAATGATTTGGACTAAGTAAAACGATTATCGATGGCTGTTGCCAAACTATATAGTTAAAAAAAGTGGCGTCAATATCGCCAGCTAATAAATGATGCGGGACAATGCCGCCCTTTACCACCCCGATATGATCAATTATTTTGGCCGAAGCATAAAATTTATCATATAAATTTTTATCCCAAGGCGCGGCATATTGATAAATTGCCGCGGTCAAACTGTTTCTCCGCGCTCTATCCATATTTGATGTCAAAAAATAAATTAATACTAAACTACTGACGATCAATATTATTATAATTGCTTTTTTCATAAAAAACTGACGTTGTATTTTAATCCTATATCACGCTCTTTACCGTACTCTGTAAATATTTAACCGCGTCCGGAATTAAAGGCAGTAAAATTTTAATCGGCTTAACCGTATATGGGGCGACTTTGGAATCATTTATTTTATTCATAAAATTCTGTCCGACCGGAAAACGAACGATGAAAAATAAACAAACGCCAACAATAATGACTCCTTCAACTAATCCAAACAACCCGCCCAATAAATGATTTATTCCGCTAATAACCGGTAAATTGATCACCAAGCCTAAAATCTTTTCTATTAACCAAAAAAATACACTGACTAATTTAGCGATAAAAATAAATGCGATAATAAACATCGACACTTTGGAAAAATTTCCCGACCAACCTGTAATCCCCATCAACCAATTACCTAACACTTCGTAAAAACGCGAAGCAAAAAATAGACCGACAAAAGTGCCGACTAACGAAAAAACTGCGTGCATTAGACCAAACCACAAGCCAAAAAGACCGAACCCGACGATTAACGCTAATAAGAGGAAATCAAAGTAAGACATAGCCTATTGAGTTAAAAGTTTATAAACTTCAAACAAGACGAGGAAATAGCGGTTCTCCCTTTTCCGTCTTATTTCCCACCACAAGTCGCGCCCAATTTTGCGATTCAGATAATGGTTTGTTCAATTCTTTGTCAATATTTAAACCCAACTGCGTCAAAATCTTTTCTGCTGTTTGCGGCATAACAGGCCAAATCATTATAGCAATATGGCGTAAAGCTTCCGATAGGTGGTGCAGTAAATCATTGACTTCGGTAGTTTTGCCTAATTTATACATTTCCCAAGGTTTTTTATCAGAAATAATTTGATCACAATAAGTAATAAATTTCCAGGTTTCGTCTAAAGCGCGATTAAAGCCGAATTTTTCCATATTTTCATTATATTTTGGCCAAATTTCGTTATTTAATTTCTCAATAATGTCGGGAAAAACATTTTTTACCTCCGGGATAGTTTTATCACAATATTTCTCAATCATTACCAAAATACGATTAGTTAGATTGCCAAGGCCATTGGCCAGATCGGCGTTATATTTTTCTCTAAATTTCTCATCCGAAAAATCACCATCGCAATCAAAAGGAATCTCGCGCATCAAAAAATATCTAATTGCTTCTAATGGATAACGAGTGGTTAGTTCTAATAGATCAATTGTGTTGCCAACTGTCTTGCTTATCTTTTTGCCGTCCAAGGTTATAAACTCATGCACGGCAATTTTTTTCGGAATGGCCAAACCAACTGACATTAACATCGCCGGCCATAACAAAGAATGAAATCTATTAACATCCTTGCCTAAAATATGAACATCGGCCGGCCAATATTTTTTAAATAATTTATCGTCATCGCTCCCCCAGCCCAAAGCGGTGATATAATTAGTCAGGGCGTCAAACCAAACATACATCACCTGTGAGTCGTCATGCGGCACCGCAACACCCCAAGGAAGTTTTTCTCTCAAACGGGAAACACTCACATCGTCCAATCCATTCCCTAAAATTTGCCGCATCTCATTATAACGAGAATGAGGATAAACAAATTCTAAATTATTATCAAACAATTCAATTAATTTATCCCGATACTTGGACAAACGGAAAAAATAATTTTCCTCGCTTATAACCTCCGGTTCTTTATCGTGATTAGGACATTTACCGTTCACCAAATCTTTTTCAGTGACAAACATTTCACACCCCACGCAGTATAATCCTTGGTAACTTTTTTTGTAAATATCTCGATTGGCTAAAGATCTCTGCCAAAATAATTTAACTCTCTCCATATGCCGCTCTTC
>CAYHSR010000038.1:0-6896 GCA_964359335.1 uncultured Gammaproteobacteria bacterium
ATTAGAATCGGTGATTTACAGAATCCGACCATCAAACAGATGCAGGATTTTACCGATGTCCATAAAAATACTGAAATCAGTTTGGTTATAAATAGAGGCAAAGAAATTCTAAATAAAAAAATTACTCCAATTGCGTATCAAGATACAGGTAAAGGAGGCATCGGTGTCGCACTTGCCGAGGTGGGGATGGTAAAATATCCGTGGTATACAGCCATCTATAAAGGACTTATTACCACTGTTTTGTATTTATGGGCGATTTTAGAGGGATTTTATATTATTATCAAAGGTTTATTAACCGGCGCTGGCGCTGGCGCGGCGGTCTCCGGACCGATTGGCATCGCGGTCATGACCGGCCAGTTTGCAAAACTTGGAATTTCCTATTTGCTTAATTTTACAGCCGTGTTATCGCTAAACTTGGCGATTTTAAATATTTTGCCAATTCCAGCTTTAGATGGCGGGCGATTATTGTTTTTAGCGATTGGCAAAGTTTTTCGCCGGCAAGTTTCCTTAAAGTTTGAACAACTCGCCCATACGATCGGATTTGTTTTATTGATGTTGTTAGTAGTTGTTGTGACAGTTAAGGATATTGGCCGGTTTAGCGGGGCGTTTAAAGGATTAGTGGATAAGGTGTTTTAATTCAAAAAAATAGATATTAAAAATATAATAACAAATTAATATGGCAGAAGATCAAATAAGCAAACGTCGTTTTATTAAAGCGTTAAAAGAACATATGAGTGACAGAGATATAGAGTTATTATTTAAAAGTACTTATTATATTAGTGATGACAACAAGGAAAAGTTTTTTTGTGAGATGTGGGATTTATATAGTAGTACGTCAAATCCGATGAGGGAGTTTGCCGATTTTAGCAGAAGAACGCAAGTTAGTCTTCGTAGTCCTGTGTTGCCTATGACAGAAGAAGAAAGGTTAGAGACACTTCAAGCCATTGGCGCGTTATGTGAATTCGTAAAAAAATATCAAACAGATCAACGAGAGCGAGAGCAAGAAACGGTCGTCGATAGCATTGGCGATGTTTATGGCAAAGTAGTGCGGCTAAGTGATTTAAAGAATAAAAAATGATGTAGAATATATGCAAAACCAACTACAAAAACTAAAACAAGAAACTTTTCTGGCGATAAAGTCGGTTAAAGATAAAGTGGATTTGGAAGAGCTGGAAAATAAAATTTTAGGTCGAAAAAGTGGGGAGTTGACCAATTTAATGAAAGGCTTAAAAGATTTATCAATTGACGCGCGTAAAGCGGTCGGTCAGATGGCTAATGAAGTTAAAGTAGCGGTTGAAGAGGCTTTTGAGACCAAAAAAATTGAGTTATCGTCTTTGGATTGGAATGAAGCGTTGCAAAAAGAAAAAATTGACACAACTCAACCAGCTTTGCCTGTTTTAGAACAAGGGCATTTACATCCAATAACCACAACGCATCGTGATTTAGAAGATTTATTTACTTCCATGGGTTTTATGGTTTTAGACGGCCCAGAGTTGGAAAGCACTTACTATGCGTTTGAAACTCTGAATATCCCGGCTACTTCTCCAGCCAGAGAAGGTATGGACACCTTCTATATTAAAGATCATCACGATTGGTGTATGCGTCCGCATACTTCGCCAGTACAAGTTCGTGCTATGCAAAAATATGGCGCGCCGTTGCGCACGGTTGTTACAGGTCGCTGTTTTAGAAACGAAGCGACCGATGGTAGCCACGATCATACTTTTTACCAGATGGAAGGTTTAGTGGTTGATAAAAATATTTCCATCGCCAATTTAGTGGCTGTGATGAAAGAATTGTTACAAGGTATTTTGAAAAAAGAAGTAGAAGTAAGATTGCGCCCGGGACATTTTGATTTTGTAGAGCCTGGTTTTGAATTAGATATGAAGTGTTTGGTTTGCGGCGGAGTTGGTTGTGGCGCCTGTAAGCATAGTGGTTGGGTCGAAACATTACCTTGCGGTTTAGTTCATCCTGAGGTAATCAAGGCTGGAGGTTTAGATCCGAACGAATGGACTGGTTTTGCTTTTGGGTTGGGTAGTATGCGCTTGTGTATGCAAAAATATGGGATTGATGATATAAGATTATTGCATAGCGGTGATTTGAGATTTTTAAAACAATTTTGACCCCTTAACAAATCACTAAATTTATATTAAAATAAAGAACATAATCACCAGATTATATTAAATATGTTAGTCTCTTTCAATTGGCTCAAACAATTTGTAAATTTACCAGACTCAGTGACTGCCGAAGAGGTGGCTCATAAATTGACTATGAGTTCGGTGGAAGTAGAAGGAGTAAAGAAAATGGGCGAGAGTTTAAATGGCATCATAGTTGGTAAAGTAAAAAAAGTTGATAAACACCCTGACGCTGATCGTTTGAAAGTTTGTGTTGTTTACGATGGCCAAAATGATTTACAAGTAGTTTGCGGCGGATCAAATGTCAAAGAAGGTATGTTGTGCGCTTTCGCGCCAATTGGCACAAAAGTCTGCTGGCATGGCGAGGGTGAACCAGTAGTTTTGGAAAAAACAAAAATTAGAGGGGTAGAATCTTATGGTATGATTTGTCAATCAACAGAGATTGGTTTAGGAGAGATGTTTCCTCTAAAAGATGAAAAGGAAATATTTAATTTGAGCGCGGTGGCAGGGGCTAAGGTAGGCAGCCCAGTGGCCGAAGTTCTTAAATTAGATGACGCTGTCTTTGAAATAGACAACAAGTCCATGACCAACAGGCCGGATTTGTGGGGTCATTATGGTTTGGCGCGCGAAGTGGCGGCTTTGTATAATAAAAAATTGGTTGAATATAATCCACCAGAAATTTCCGCCAGAGGCGGATCCGCATTTGGCGGAAAAGAAGGCAAGGAAATAAAAATTAAAATAAAAGTTGAAGATAAGAAATTATGTCCGCGGTATATGGCAGTGGCGATTGCCGGGATTGAAATAAAATCATCGCCAGACTGGTTGCAAAAAAAATTGTTGGCAGTGGGGTTGAAGCCAATTAACAATATCGTTGATATTACTAATTATATTTTATTTGATTTGGGCCAGCCAATGCATGCTTTTGATTACGCAAAACTTGTAACTCATAACTCAAAACTCACGAATATTGTTGTGAGGAGGGCTAACGATGGAGAGGTGTTTAAGACATTGGATGGGGGAGAATATAAATTGGATGAACGAGATTTGGTGATTGCGAATAAAGAAAAAGCGATTGCTTTGGCTGGGGTAATGGGCGGAGAAAATTCAGGGATAAATGAAAATACCAAAACGATTATTTTTGAGTCAGCCAATTTTGAATCGGTGGGTGTGCGGCGGACCGCTTTACGTTTGGATTTAAGATCTGATTCATCAGCTCGCTTTGAGAAGTCCCTTGATCCAAATAATTGCGAGTTGGCTTTGCGTCGAGCTGTTCAGCTAACTTTGGAATTATGCCAGGGAGCCAAAGTAGTTAGTAACGTGGCCGACGAGTCAAATTTCAGCTTGCCGACCGGCCCGATAGAATTAAAATTGGAATTTTTATGGCGAAAAATTGGCGCGGAATTAGATAAAAAGGCAGTAAATAAAATATTAAATTCTTTAGGTTTTGTAATTAAAGAAAAAAAAGAAGGTCTGCTAGTTACTGTCCCAACTTGGCGCGCTACTAAAGATATTTCCATTGTTGAAGATTTAGTGGAAGAAATCGCGCGTATTTATGGATATGGCAATATTACGTCAGCTTTGCCGGTTTTTCCAATTATACCGCCGATTGTTAATGAGCAGAGACTGATAGAAAGGAAAATAGCCGAAGTAATGGCTTTGGAATTGGGTTATTCCGAAGTTTATAATTATTCTTTTGTTAGTTTAGATCAAATACAGAAAATGGGGGATAGCGTAGAGAAATATATAGAATTAGCTAATCCATTATCCAAAGAAAAACCGTATCTAAGGCGAAATTTATTAATGAATTTATTGGAAAACGCGGCAAAGAATATTGAATATTATAATGAGGTGAAAATTTTTGAAATTGGCAAAACATTTAAAGCCGAAGCAACTGGCGCGCGAGCAAAAACTAATAGCGACGAATTATTGCCTTTACAAGATACATGGATAACAGCTGTCTGCGCTTACAAAAAAGATAATACCCCTTTTTGGCAGGCGCGGCGAGCATTGGAAACAATTTTTACCGCCTTACATCTGCCGGTTAATAACGCGCCTTTAGACAAAGTTCAGCCTTGGGAACATCCGTCTCGCTCGGCTTTATTTTCCTGTTTGAATAAAGTTGTCGGGATAATATCCGAAATTAATCCTATCACAGCGAGTAATTTTGGTATTCAAAGCAGAGTTGGGTTTGTCAGCCTTAATTTGAGCGCGCTGTCAGAACTTTTAGTTGAGCGTAAAGCAGTCGTTAAATACCGGCCACTGCCAACATATCCAGAAGTGATCCGCGATTTGGCCTTTTTAGTTAAAAAAGACACTCCTCACGCGGAAATAGTTAAAATTATTTTAGGCGCCGGTCCTCTTTTGAAAAACGTTGAATTATTTGATGTGTATCAAGGGCAAAATATTGGCGAAGGCTATAAATCTATAGCTTATCATCTGACTTATGGAAATTCCGAACGGACTTTGACGACTGAAGAAGTGGATAAAGGACAGAAAAAAGTTATAGAGTTGTTGGAGAAAGAGTTGGGGGCGGAAGTGCGAAGATAAATTCAGTTATGGCACTGTCGCCAAATGACAGTTTTGGCTATTTGGCGACAGTCCCGTTATATGTTTTCTCTATTGACAAAACATACATTAAAAAACACGCGTTTAGTTGCGTGTTTTATTAGTTGTTTCTCTATCTCTTTATTCTATTTGTTATTTTTTTCATCCCATTCGCCGTTTTTTTAATCGCTTGATCCACTGCTTCTTTGGCCGCCTTATTCATCGCGTCCGTACTTTTGTTTATTACTTTTTTGGCGGTTTTACCGGCCATTCTTTTTACCAATCCGCTTACCCCGCTCGTTCCTAGTGTCAGCAACGAAGTTATTTGTTCAACTTTATTGCGCACATGATTGATGGTCTCGGACAAAGCTTGCAGTTTCATTCTAAATTCTTCCACCATCTGGCTGGTGTCGCGTAAAATTTTTGCCACGTAATAAAACATCCAGCATAAAAATACCGTCACCCACAAAATACAGAAGGCAATGACGATATACAAAATATCTTTTGAGGATTCAAACATACGATATAGTTAAAAATTATGAAAGTATTATAGCACAAAAATATTATATTGTTAAATTGTCGCGTTTGATTTTTGTATTTAGATAATGTAGAATTGAATTATTCTAAGAATAATTTTTATGTCCGACTTCGTTCACCTTCACGTCCACTCCCACTATTCTTTGCTAGATGGTCTTCCAAAAATCAAAGATTTAGTTAAACGCGCCAAAGAGAGCGGATTTAAGGCCATGGCTCTTACTGACCATGGTAATTTATACGGCGCGATTGAGTTTTATCAGGCATGTTTAAAAGAGGAAATAAAACCGATTATTGGCTGCGAGGTTTATCTCGCGCCAATTTCTCGTTTTCAGAAAGATAAGGATAAAAGATATCATCATTTGGTTTTGCTGGCGGAAAATTATGATGGGTATCGTAATCTAATGAAGCTGATTTCCATCGGCCATCTGGAAGGATTTTATTATAAGCCAAGAATTGACAAAGAGGTCTTACAAAAATATTCCCATGGTTTAATCGCTTCTTCGGCCTGTTTAGCCGGTGAAATTCCACGCGCTTTGGTACGGGAAGAAAATTATGACAAGGCCAAGAAAGCGGCATTAGAATATCAGCAAATAATGGGGCCTGGTAATTTTTATTTGGAATTGATGGATTTACCGGCTTTGCATGGACAGACAGAATTAAATAATCAATTGATTAAATTATCGCGAGATACCGGTATTCCATTGATTGTGACGCGCGATGTCCATTATTTGAATCAGGAAGACGATGAGGCGCAAGATATTTTAACTTGTATTCGTGACGGCCGGACTTTAGATGAACAGAATCGTAAGACTATGGTCGGAGTGGATCTTTCTTTGTGCGCCGGCGATGAGATTGCTAAACGTTTTAAACATGTTCCGGAAGCGATTGCCAATACGGTAAAGATCGCCGAAAGAGTAAATCTAGAAATAAAATTAAATGCATGGCATTTTCCGGATATTCAGTTACCAGCTGGAATGATGGCGGAAGAATATTTACGAGCCGAGGTATTCAAACGTTTACCTAATTTAATGGAAGTTGACGATAAAGTAAAAGAGCGGGTGAATTATGAATTGAACATCATCTGTCCAAAAGGGTATTCACCTTATTTTATCGCCGTGGCGGATTTTGTAAATTATGCCCGCACGCATGGTATTGTGGAAACCACTCGTGGTTCTGTCGCCGGTTCCATTGTTTCTTATGCTATGGGGATTACCACTGTTAATCCTTTGGTGTTTAAATTGCCGTTTGAGCGATTTCTAAATCCTTTTCGTCCCAGTCCACCTGATATTGATACTGATTTTGCCGATGATCGCCGGGACGAGATGATTGCCTATGTGACTGAAAAATATGGCAAAGACAAGGTGGCGCAGATTATTACTTTTGGAACGATGATGGCGCGCGGAGCGGTGCGCGATGTCGGTCGAGCGTTAGGTTATACTTATTCTTTTTGCGATTCGGTTTCTAAATTGATTCCTTTTGGAGCGCAAGGGTTTAAAATGAATATCGCCAAGGCAATGGATTTGGAGCCTGATTTAAAAAAGATGTATAAGGAAAATGAACAAGTGAAACGTCTGTTAGATTTGGCGCAAAAAATTGAAGGTTGCGCGCGGCACACTTCCATCCATGCCGCCGGCGTGGTTATCTCGCCGACGCCGTTGACTGATTTTACTCCGGTACAATCTG
>CAYHSR010000039.1:0-6785 GCA_964359335.1 uncultured Gammaproteobacteria bacterium
AATATATTTAAAGCTCTGAAAATACCCGTCCAGATACGCTGCTTTTTTTATTTTTAAAAGCCATGAATGAAATTGAAAAAAATAATTTCTATTTAACCGACCTTTAACTTTATCAACTATTCTTGCAAAAAAACTTGGTCTGGCTTGCGCGATTTCTGTTTCGGTCGCCTTTGGCAAAATAACATTAAACTTAACAAGCTCTAATTTTCTTGGAGTCTCGCCTTTCTTGATATTATCAAACCAAGACAAATCAAATTTTAATTCATCATTCCAATCCAAAGACAAACGCCTTCCAAGAGCATATTGAAACATTTGATTTCCCAGACCGGATTTGATTTTTACAATTATCATAAATTACGCTCCACTTTTATTTTTTATTTGCCAATCAATCCAACAATACAACTGTTCTATCCCAACTCTTAACGGTTGTGACGGCGCCCAACCAAGTTTTTCCCTTATTAAATTATTATCCGAATTTCTTCCGCGCACACCCAATGGCCCATCTACATGTTTAATATTTAATTTTTTACCAGCAATACCCATGGCCATTTCTGCTAAACCGTTAATGGTGATCATTTCTTCCGAGCCAATATTCATAGGACCGGTAAAATCAGAATCCATGAATCGTCGTACCGCTTCCAAACATTCATCAATAAACAAAAATGATCTGGTTTGCTGACCATCCCCCCAAATCTCTATAGCTCCTCCATCTGGAGTTTCCGACACCTTACGGCAAATGGCGGCTGGCGATTTTTCCTTGCCATTATTCCAGGCGCCATCCGGACCAAAGATATTATGAAATCTGGCAATGCGTACATTCAATCCATAATTTCTCGCGTAAGCCAAATATATGCGCTCGCTAAACAACTTTTCCCAGCCATATTCACTATCCGGAGCCGCCGGATAAGCAGAAGATTCCGAACATTTAGGATTATTTGGATCCATCTGGTTGTATGCCGGATAAATACAAGCGGAGGAAGAATAAAAAATCTTTTTCACCCCAACTTTTTTAGCGCGATCAACAATATTTAAATTGATAGTGGCGGAATTATGCATTACATCAGCATCGTGCTCGCCGGAAAAAATGTATCCGGCTCCACCCATATCGGCAGCCAATTGATAAACCTCGTCAAATGGCAAATCCAAAATTTTTTCTACCACCAGTTGATTTCTAAGATCACCAATAATAAAGTCGTCAGCTTCAGTTGTTGAATATTCTGGTTTTTTAAGATCTGCTCCTCTTACCCAAAAATCTTCTTTTTTTAACTTCTTAACCAAATGACTACCAATAAAACCGCCAGCTCCGCAGACCAATGCTTTTTTATTTTCATTCATAGAATTATTCATAGATGATTTATTTAATAAAATTATTATATTTGATTTTTATGAATAAGTATAATCTATTAGGCCAATCCTTATCCATACATGGCTTCTCAAAAATTAAATAAAAGATGGCGCTGATTAACAGAATTGGCGGAGTTAGAATTGCGGCCTGTAAAAAAAAATTTAACGCGTAATTTGGTGAAATACGAAAAAAAACGGAAGAATTGCCAAATCCGGAAATTACCACAGTATGCACCAGATACATAGAGTAGCACATCCCCCCAATACTGGCAATGATCCTATTGCTGAATATTTTTTTCATCAAATCGTCAGTCAAAATCAAATAAACTAAAATAAATAAGGAAATTATAAAAATATTTTTATAAAAAAAATTGTTAATGTCTATAAATACCAAAACAATAAAAGCCAAGAAAGTTACCAGTAATGATAGCTTGAAAGGAATTTTAGGAGCGCTTTCTGAAACATATAAATCCGCCATAAAAAATCCGATTAGAAAATAAAAAAGGTAATTAAATATCCAAATAAAATTTGTCTTGAAATATAAATTCAAAGCAGGAAGTAAAAAAATCAGCAAAATCAATACCGACCGGCGAGTCACCTTGCTTAATCGAAAAATTTGCGCTATTAAAGGCGCGATAAGATAGAATTGCACTTCTATTTCAAGCGTCCAAAGAAGAACGCCGAGCATAGAAAAACCTGGTACCCATATTAAATTATGAATGTAAAAAAAATTTAAAATCAAACCCGGCCATAATTCTGCGAACGTATGTTCTCCTTTTATTAAATAAAGTAGAAAAAATATAATGAGAGCAGCAAAATACGGCGGCTCCAGTCTGGTTAAACGGCGTAAATAATATTTTTTTAAACTAGGTTTTTTTTCGGATTGAAAAAAATATTTAGCAAACGGCAAGGCCAAAATAAATCCGCTAAGCACAAAAAATATTGAAACGCCCTTAAAGCCGTTTTTAAGAAAAATATATAACAAACTATTGGAAGTATCATATTTAAATGGCGCCTTAGTAAGAAAAAAATTATTAATATGATAAAAAGTAACAATTGCTATTGCTAAAAATCTCACACCATCAACTTCCGGAATATAAAAATTGGATGTTGTTGTGCGTCTTAATTTTAAAAATAAATTTTTTAACACAATTAAATTTCAAAATTGCTTATTTTTAATATTTCTTCTTGTGTTTCTAAATTATTTTGAGCAACAACAACAAACTGGTAAGCAAACAAACGTTTCCATAAATTAGCAACTTTTGAGTATAGCCCTGTAAATCCTTTTACATACCACGACTTGGAATGCCGCGGAAATAATAATTCAAAAGGAATACTCGTTCCCTGCACCGCAATAGAAAGTAGGTTTGATTGTTTTATTAAGGAAAGGAAACTGCTTAATGTATACAAATGAACATGTGTTTCATCTAAAATTCCCCGTCGACCGTAGTTAAATTTACCAAGCAACAAAGAGAGTCGCATCACCCAAAGAGCAATATTCCCGGTCGACAAAATTACTCGCCCGTCGGCGGCTAAATATTTTTTACAACCCAAAAGCGCTCCGGAAGCATTTTTTAAATGTTCCAACACATCCGCCAAAATTATATAATCAAATTTTTCCTCCTCGGATAAATGTAGCGGCTGTTCTAAATCATGCGCTATAAATTTTTTAATGCCATTAATTTCTATAAATTGCATATTTACTCCGGTAACTATGCAATTTTTTTGTATTAAATTTTTAGCCATTTCCACTTCGCACCCCAAATCCAAAACCCTACTGCCTGGTTTTATTGCATTCAAAATTAACATGTGGCTAGAATATGGAGATTTTTTTATCTCATAATTACCAACTTTTGAAACAAACTTCTTATAAAAATGCAAACCTATTTTATGCATTTTATATTGCATAATTACTTTAAACAAATTACCCGCGTACTTTAAACCATTAAGATAGCAAATTTCATCGCCATAGTATGTAGGAATTGGCACCTCAACAATGCAAAATTTATTATCTAATAATTGAATTATGATTTCGCTGTCAAAATGAAAATCATCAGTATTGAGATGAAATGGAATCTGGCTCAGCGCTTTAACATTATAAGCTCTATACCCAGAATGCCACTCTGAAAGATTTGCGCCGGTAGACCAATTCTCAAACTTAGTCAAAATTTTATTTCCAATATATTTATAAAACGGCATGCCTCCAGCCAATGCCGCGCCTCGCCTCATCATGCGAGAGCCAAATACTGCATCTGCTTTATCCTCTAATAACGGCGCCAAAATTTCCGGCAAAATTTCTGGGGCATACTGACCGTCGCTGTGCAATAAAACTACAATATCGTAGCCCTTTTTAATGGCATATTGATAGCCCAATTTTTGATTACCGCCATAACCTTGATTTACAGGATGACGAATAACCGTGAGTTTATTGATGCCATTACAATCTTTCCATTCCTTCGCAATTAAATATGTACTATCATGGCTTGCATCATCAAAAATAAAAACTTCTTCCACCATCTCCCATATAGTCGGCGGTATCCTATTTAAAACATTAATAATGGTAGAAGCCGAGTTATAAGCAACTATAAATATAGCAATTTTTTTATTTGGCATAATTTTTTACTTTTTTACTTTAATTGAGATATCTAAAACAAAATTCTTTCCATCATCATAAATTATTTTTCTAGTTTTATACAAATCCATTAAATTATCCTGAAAATCTAAACTGTGCTGTACTTCTGTCCTTAACAGAGGATTTACATGGGGACGAAGCATTCTTTCAACGGAAGAACGCGGATATCTTGCTTCATTGCCATAAGAATAAGCTACATATTTAATTCCTTTGGCGGCAAGATATTGGGCTAATTTTTCACTACCAACAAAACTAGGCATGCCCGGAGGAGGACTGGCGCCACCTGGAATATCAATAATATAAACTTGGTTACGATTAAAGTCAAAGAGAAAATTTCTATCCAGACGCGCCAAAATTATTTCGCCCGCAGGGACGGACGACTGCAATGCTTTATATTGCTCAAATTCAACTTGTGGCACAAAACCTGCTCCGAATAAAGCAGAAACGGAATTATTGTCAGTGTTTGCATATTTTTCAGCAACCACAGCTTGTTTAATAGATTCTAACAGCACCATACTCTGCTGAATGTACACGCCAAACATAAACACCGAAACCAAAGAAGCCAGAAAAACGCCCGAAATTTGCCACAACCCGCCAAAAATATTACTCTCTAAAAAAAGCAATGCTATAGAAAACAAAATTACCGGCAATAAATAGGCAAAAGTATAATGATACAAAGAATACCCGCCAATTCCATATATCATCGCCAAAATACCAATCAAAGCAGAAAGCAAGCTAAGTACCGCATAATTTTTATTATTACCCGCTTTAGCCTTTAACCAAAAAATAACCAAAAAAATAAAAGGCATAAAAAGACCCAAACCAAAAATTATTTCCGATCCAAGCCGCATAAAACCATATAAATTAAACTCAAAATAATGACTTAAAAATGTGCCATAAACCGAACCTTCATAACCTTTGCCGAAAAACGGATAAAAAAATGTCCCTGATGAATGCTTCACAGAGATCATCCATGGCAACAAAAATAAGAAAAATAAAATAGAAGCAAAAATAAATTCCTTGCCAACTTTTCGCCAATTGGAATATTTTAACTCCATTACAAAATAACCAGCAAACAATACCGCGCTTGGAAAAACAAAATTTGATTTTAAAATACTAGCAGTCGCGGTAAGAATAACAAGTGTAAGAATTTTAAAAAAATTATTTTTTTGTGGCTCCTCTTCCCAAAATAAACGCAAAACAGCCAAAAATAAAATGGATACAGTATAAAAACTCGTAATATTTTCGGATGGAGAAGGGACAATAGCCGCAAGCATCAGTAATGCCAAACCAAAACCGATATTAATTTTCTTCTCTCTTATTAATCCTGCCAACAAAAATAAAAATATAATAAAACCAATCCCTTTGTCCATTAAATGTAAATTGTTAAAATTCGCTCCGGATAAAATAAAATCATCCAAAAAATACTGCCCTCCAAGCGATGAAACTAGTCTTCTTTCCGAAAAAGGATCATTACCCAAACTGCCGGTCTCGAGCATTTTGGCTGGAAAAACCATATAACCATGCTGGTCGTCCAAATTATAAGAACTCAAAAAACCCACAGATGAACCGTAGCGGATTAAAATTATTAAAATCAAAATTATAAACAGGCCTACGAAAAACTTGCTTGCTTTAATTTGATTCCACCAATAAAGCGCTTGTTGTAAAAATATTTTTCTATTAATAAACAAAGAAAAAATCAATATAAAAAAACCAACAATTATATAAACTAAAATAAAATTTCTGTTAATTTGACCTGTCAAATTCAAAATTCCTCCAATTATAACGCTTAAACAAACACCAAAAGCCCCTTGAAATCCTAAATCAGCTTTTTTAGAAAAACGCAATATCAGCGTCATTAAATAGCCCCAGCCAAAAAAAGACGCGAGCACGAAAAATCCCCAAAAAAATGCGCCAATAAAGGAAATGTTCATAAAAAATTATTTAAACTGCCTTTTTAAAAAGATTTGTCAATAAATTAAGAAAATTTTCTGCGCATTTGCTATCTGATAGATTATTTTGCGTATAATCTCGCGGTGAAAAATTATCATACCTGTCTAAAAAAACTTTAATTTTGATTTCAAATTCTTTCATATCATTAAAAAACACCCCTGTTTGGTTGTTTAAATATGGCGCGCTGATAGCAGGATCACACCATTTATAATCATTGAATTCCCAACAACCGCCATTCCAAACTAAAGTAGGAATATTCCTTGCCCACGCTTCTTGAAGCGCTATGCCTTGACTTTCGGACTTGGAAATATAAATCATAAATTTTGCGCTTTCAAGCAATTGGTAATAATCCGCTTGTTTAAAATGTCCGTAAGTAACAACTTTGGTGTTAATGAAAAATTGTTTTAATTTATTTAAAATATCATTCAACAAATTGCTATTTGAACAATTTTTAAAATAAACTAAAACACTGTCTCGAATTTTATTGTTGTTGCCAATTGGCGGTAAAAAAACTCCGGCCGGCCATATCTTAATCTTATCAGACAGATTATGATTTATTGATAAATATAAATCTCTCACCCATTTAGATGGTTGTAATATAAGATCAATTTCTTGAGAATTAATGATACTATTATAATCACTTGGAGTAACCACTAAATTTGGGCCTGCTACTAATTTTTTGAATTTATTTCTTTTCTTTTCTGCTATCGCCCACTTTAAAGCCTTTATACTGCCATTCACAAAAACTGTATCCCCTTCTTTTATTTCTTTCAATTGCGGGTCGCATAAATACTGATATTTTATCTCTTTTAAACCGCGCAACAAACTTGTCGTGACAGCATCCGGGCCTCTCTTA
>CAYHSR010000040.1:0-6774 GCA_964359335.1 uncultured Gammaproteobacteria bacterium
TATCGCTGTCTGTTTACTCTCTGTTTTTCTAATAACTATAGTTATTGTTAAAATGGCCAAGCAAAGATTGGTTGATAAAAATTTCCTATTTCTCCTGTTTCCAATCGTTCTGCCCATCGTGTCAGCTTTACTGCTAAAACTCTGGAACATAAAATTTTTCTTAATCGCCATGCCATTTTTTATTATTCTGTGCGGTTATTCGCTTAACTTTTTTCTAAATAAAAAATTCGGCCGGGTATCCTTGGTCATATTCGCCTTATTGTTTTATGGCAGCTATAATCTAATTACTAATTACCGGCCGCTTGATGATTGGCAAAGCATAAATATTAACTCTAATCAAATTTATGATCAACACAAAAAACAAATACTAATTTACGACAATTTTATCTACCGCGATTTATTTAATCATTACTATTTGAGTAAAATAAAAAATCGGCCATATTTTAATTATTCAATGGATTACGATGAGGCCATTATTAGATATAATCATATATTAATCAAAGAAGACGATGACAAAATTCAATCATGGTTTGATAAAAACAACTTGCGCCAATACGACCAAATTGTTTTACTGCATTCTGTCAGACGCGGAGTGGATCTGCCGCGTATATTAGAAAAAAATAATTTTGCAATGATCAAAAAAGTTATTGTCGGAACCGAAGATGAACTAATATTTATGGTGTATGAAAAATAAAACTAAATTATCAACTCGTCAAATTGTTACATTGCTAAAAAAATCAAGAGGTAGAGATTTGGAATTGTTAATCGCGCATTCCATTGGCCAACCAAAAGAATTTGTTTTTTTCCATCCGGAATACCGATTGACTTTTTTTGAATATCTAAAATTGAGATATTGTATTTATTTACGCCAAAAAAATTACCCAATCGCCTATATTACCAAGCGCAAAGAATTTTACGGGTTGGATTTTTACGTCAATAAACACGTACTTGTGCCGAGGCCGGAGACGGAGATGGTCGTTGACGAAATTATCTGTCATTGCGAGGGAGTTCGCACGACCGAAGCAATCTCATCTCTGTCATTGCGAGGAGTCGCAACGACGAAGCAAACTCGTTTACCTGTCATAGAAAGGAACGAAAATGACATATTGTTGATTGACGTTGGTACTGGTTCCGGATGTATTCCAATTTCACTTATTAAAACATTAGAACCAAACAACAATATCACAATTATAGCCACTGATATTTCCCGTTCCGCTCTACGAGTCGCCAAAATCAATGCTAAAAAACATAACGTCAAAATCAATTTTTTATATGGCAATCTGCTTGAGCCAATTTTCAATGAATTTAACAATGGAACAACCCGCCTGCCAACGCCTGGCACTGGCGGGCAGGTGGAACAATGGAACAATGTCATAATAACGGCCAACCTCCCCTATCTCACCGCGCGTCAATTTCAAAACGAACCCTCAATCCAACACGAACCGAAAAAAGCTTTAATCGCGGATAATGCCGATGGTCTTTCTTTATACGAAGAATTACTCAAACAAATTTCAAAACTTATAGCTTATAGCTTACCGCTTATAGCTTATTTAGAGATAGATCCTTCTCAATCAAAATCAATTACGCAATTAATCAAACAACGTCTTCCTTTGGCCAATGTTGAAATTAAAAAAGACCTGGCTGGGTTAGACAGGTTGGTTTGTTTAACAATTGAACAATCAAGCCATTGAACAATATCCGTCCATCAATTCCCAACTTCCAACTTCAACCAATTCGGTATAATCATCACCCAAGTAATGCCGGGCTTTAAATAAACTTCCCCGGCACTTTCGTCGTAAAATATAGTCCGCTCCAACACAGATTTCTTCCGCCACGTACCGCCAACAATCTGACCATTACGCAACACTCGACTCTCGCCTGAACCAAGAGTGGTTAATTTAAGCCGACCCTCATTATCTATCACATACATAGACACAAATTGCACCAAAATATTATCGGCTATGATCTTATCTTGACCGTTATTTAAATACCGATAGTATTGTTGGCTGTCAAAATCATATTTCCATTCGACTACATTCCAATTGGCATAAGAAATTTTGATTTGATTGACTGGTTGGTATGAGACCGCATGTATCTTACCATCATAATTCCAGCCCGACCATTTCTGTATCTGTTTATTTAAACCATAATAATCAAACAGGGCATTATATTTACTGGAGCTGGTAAACAAATTATGCGGAGCGTAATATTGATTATCCCGCCAAAAATAATTGGAGAAAGCAAATTCATCGCCATTATAAACATTTTCATAGCTATTTTTCAGTAATTGCAAGGATTCAGGAGACCCGCCGCTGTGCAGATATAACATATTGCCATATTCTGACGCCCAATCCAAAAAGTAAGGCCGAGCGCTTCTAATCGGACCAACTTTATTTACCAAATTATTTTTATTATAAATAGCCATAAAACGAGTGGCGCTACCTTCCACAGGAACTTCATAAACAATAATCGCTTTTTCCAATCCAACATGAATCGCGTCCGGGTGATTATCAATCATCGCCGCCACCACCCAGGGACTAATCTGATCCACTGTCTCCACGCCTTGGCCGTTTAAATTGCTAAAATAAATATAATTCTTAGTGATTGGTTTTGGTTGTAAATCGGGCTTAAACATCAAATCTATTCTTTGGTTAACAGTAAACAGCCAATGGATCACGGATAATATGGCCAATAAAAAAAATGGAGTTGTAATAAGCCAAAGGTTGTATTTAAAACGCATAATGAATGAATTTAAATCCTCGATAATCTAAAGTTTACTCTATTTTCTAAACTCTGACAATCTTTTTGCGTCAACCAAATATTTCTCGAATACCAAAAACCGCCCAATAATCTTGAGCGGTTGGATTTTTCATTTTTAATTTTTGCGTTATTTCTTCGCCTCTTTCTTTTTCTCTTCTTTTTTCCCTTCCTGTTTCACCACGTCTTTTTTGGCCGCGTCTTTGCCTGTAACGACTGCGCCAGCTACCGGTTCAACAGTCTCGCCTTCAACTGGTTTCTTGCCGGCAACTTCAATCTTGGACACATCAACGTTAGTTGCTTCCATCGCTTTTAGCTGTTCTTCGGTTAAAGCCGGAACCGCTTTAGCCACCACGTCATTCTCTCCTCGGTTAATAATCCTGACTCCGGTTGGTAAATTTAAATGCTTAATTCTAATAACATCATCAAAAGTTTGCAAAACAGACAAACCAACGACAATTTCGGAAGGTAAATCTTTTGGCAAACAACGGACATCAACTTCTTCAATATTCTTTACTAATGTGCCGCCATGCTCTTTAACCGCCGGCGCCTCACCGATAAACTCCAATTCTACCGTGGCCTCCATTTCTTTGTTCATGTTAATCCTCTTTAAATCAACATGAGAAACGCGATTGCTGATTGGATCATATTGTAAATCGTGAATCAAAACTTGGCCGATTGATTTACCATCCAAAAGCAAATCAATTAAACTGGAAGATCCTGCCAAATCATATAATTTGCCAAATACCTTATAATCCAAAACTAAATTATAATTTTCTTGCCCGGCGCCATAAACAACCGCCGGCAAATTAGATTTGTCGCGAATCTTTTCCCCCTTTTCGGTCCTAATTTTCGCCTCTAATTTATAATCAGACATATTTTTATCATCAGCGGCTATCCGCTTATGTAATTATTAAACTCTTTGCTAAAAATAAACTGGTGCGCACCAATGGTTTCGTCCAGATTAATTTCCGGCTGGCCATACAAGCGTGATGTATCGTCAAAGCTTAAATCCGTCACCATGCCAATCATGCTTGATCCTCGGCCGATGGCCATAATTAAAGCCAAAAAATAAATTTGGCAATTATCACAGGTAATATGGACGATATGAGCGCCGTCGCGATTAATAAACTTCTTGGCGGTATTGGCGCCATAGGCCACATTACAAACTGGACAGTTGGTAATTAAATTTAAAGTTTTTTGCCAATTATATTCCATAGTTGACTGTTAAAGAATGCAGACATATACTAAATTATTTTGCTTGAAATGTCAAGTGTGTTTAACGCAATACATACTTTCTAATATACCAAGCATTAATAAATTAAACAACATGGACGATCCGCCATAGCTAATCAAAGGCAATGTAACGCCGGTAATGGGCAATAGACCGATATTGGCGCCGATATTGGTAAACATCTGGGTTAAAAATAAAATAAAAATGCCGCTGGCGTAAAAAGCCGTAAAATCATTATCAGCTCGCTTAATTATCAACGCTATCCGCCAAAAAATTATGGCAAATAAAGACAACATTGCTATTATGCCGGCTAATCCCATTTCTTCGCCAATCACCGCAAAAATAAAATCAGTCTGCGATTCCGGCAAAAAATGCAACTGGCTTTGCGAGCCAAAACCCAAACCACGGCCGGTAATTCTGCCGGCGCCAATCGCAATGGTTGACTGCGTAATATTATAACCAGCGCCCAATGGATCTTTTTTTGGATTGATAAATATTTCCAAGCGATCTTTCTGATAATCTTTTAAAATAAAAAACCATCCTAAAACACTTAAAAAACCAACTAATAATATCACCGCTAAAATATATCTCTTTTTAACGCCGGCCATCAGCATTAGTCCAAACCAAATAAACCACAGAATGACCGCTGAACCCAAATCCGGCTGCAACATCACCAAAAAAATCGGCAGAAGAGCGATCGCGCCAGTGCCGTAAAAAAATAATGGCTGTTCAAACCGGCGGCCGAAGCGGGAAATAATATAAGACAAAATTATAATTAACCCGCCTTTCGCCAATTCCACTGGCTGAAAAGAAAAATCCAGCCAACTAAACCAACTTTTGGTCCCACGGATAACTTCGCCAAAAAATAAAACTAAAACCAACAAAATGATGGAAACTAAATACCACCATTTTGCAACATTCCGCCACAAATTGTAATGGCTGAAAGCGACGACAAAAAACAATACTCCACCCGCCGCTAAAGCAATTAAATGTTTTCTGAGTAATAATAAATTATTGCCCTTCGACAGATCAATACTATAAATAGCCATACTCCCGATGGCGATTAACATTATTATTGCTCCGAATAAATACCAGTCAAACTGATTGGAAGATAGTTTTTTGAAAATGTTCATAATGCCCTCATTTCTTCATCGTCTGAAAATAAACACTCTTATCGTAAATATTGATCATCGGATAGACAACCGCGTTATCAACCGCTAATCCATCGGCAAAACTGCGTAAATCAAGCGTGGTGGATCGCATTGAGTCAAAATTTCCACTAATTTTAAATGGTAAAACACCAACAAAACTGCCGTTGCTATAAAGAGATAATAAAAAGGCGGGATCAATATAACCATAAGGACTATTGTTGACTAATTGAAAATTGATAATGTGAGCATCGGGCTTAGTTTTATCGCCAGCGTATGCCGAAGTAAAACTAAAATTACTCAAAGCAAAATCTAAACGATAATTCTGCCAACTCACTGTGTCAACTACTTCGTGCGCAGAAACGCGCTTCCAACGTACATTTTCTATAATTACACCGGGCGCTGTTAAGCCAGTCGCCGATTCAACCCCCAATTGCGCGATCGGACGATTCTGCTTTGGCAACAAAAAGGCGGATTGTTTTTTAACTAATTTCTGATCGGAGAAATTAAAATAATAATCAAAATAAACGATAAATCTGTCATTGGGATTGGTAACGTCGGCGATCACGTCATATTTATCAACCCCGCTTTTAAATATTTGCGAACCCAAAATCTGCAATGGCATGGCGGTGTAATTGACATTCAAATTATTATAGTTAATAGATTTGATGATCTGCCGGTTGAACTTTTGCTGATCCGGAATTTGCCATAGATACCGACCCCAGGCGTACAAACCAAATCCCCAAATTAAAATGTCAAACAGTAATAAAAAAATCTTGACGATTTTATATAATAACAGCTTGCGCGTCGCTAACCAAATTCCCAATTTTAATTTCTGGCCGGATAAATTTCCTTCCGGATCGGTATAAGACTCAAACTTGGCGGATAATTTATTGCCATTGGCCGGTTCCGCCATTTTTTGATTATTGATTGGCTGTCCATCAGTTTTTTTATTTTTAAGATGATAAAGATTCAACATATAATTATTATTATAACTCAAAATACAAAAATAAAAAAGCCCTTGCCAACTACTGTAAAAAATGCTAAAATATTGCCACACTCAACTATTAAACTTATAAACTTACTAAACTATTTTATGCCAATCAAGAAAGTAATTAAAGGAAGGATTGAAATCAAAAAATCCGAAAGCCTCAATTCTAAATCCGAAAAAAACCATAAAACAAAGATTCCAAAAGTAACGGAAAAGACTCTGATTAAAATAACGACAAAAAAATTGAAAGATGATTATCGCGCCAGCAGTATTACTGTTTTAGAGGGTTTGGAAGCGGTGCGTAAACGTCCTGGTATGTATATTGGCTCAACCGGTCCGGTTGGTTTGCATCATCTGATTTGGGAAGTGATGGATAACGCTATTGATGAGGCCATGGCCGGTTATTGCACCGACATTCAAGTAGTTCTGTTACCCGACCACCAAGTGCAAGTTACTGATAACGGACGCGGTATTCCGGTGGACATTCATCCGACTGAAAAAGTCAGCGCTTTAGAAGTGGTTATGACCAAATTACACGCCGGTGGCAAATTCGGCCAAGGCGGATATAAGGTTTCAGGCGGGTTGCATGGCGTTGGTGTTTCGGTAGTCAATGCTTTATCTTCTTATACCAAAGCCGAAGTGCA